>JAEMSB010000302.1 GCA_016463045.1 Niveispirillum sp. | reverse complement strand
GGACGGGACTGTCCCCATGGGGCAAATATGCCCAGTGCTGCCAATGGTCAAGCGCGATCCCGGCGGGGCGGAAATGATGCTGCGCGTCCCCTTGCATTCCGGACGTGACAGGCCCATGACATAGCGCATGGACCCTGGGGTGCCGCATGCATTATCGCCATGCGGCTGAGATCACACCCATCGAACCTGATCCGGGTCATGCCGGCGAAGGGAGAAGGCGGAAATGAGTTTGCTGCACAGACCTGACAGACCGCGCGTCGCCATCATCGGCGGCGGCATCATCGGCATGGCCATCGGCTGGCGCCTGGCCCAGGGGGGAGCGTCGGTCGATATCTTTGACCGAGCCAGTGCCGGCCAGGGGGCGACCCGTGCTGCTGCCGGCATGCTGGCGGCGGGGGTAGAGGCGGAACCGGGGGAACAGCGCCTGCTGCCGCTGTGCCTGGAAAGCCAGGCTCACTGGCCGGGCTTCGCCGCAGAGCTGGAGGCACTGACGGGCCTGCCCATCGGCCTGCGCAGCGAGGGCACCTTGGTGGTGGCCAGCACGCGGGACGAGGTGGAACTGCTGCGGTCGAACTATGAGTTTCAGCGCGGGCTGGGCCTGGACCTGATCTGGCTGTCAGGGGCGGCGGCCAAGGAGAAGGAACCCTTCCTGAACCCGCGTACGGCGGCGGGTGTGTTCAGCGCCAAGGATGGGCAGGTCGATAACCGGCTGGCCGCTGCCGCTCTGCGCGTGGCGCTGGAAAAGACCGGTGCCCGCCTGCATGAAGGGGCGGATGTCACGGGCCTGGATGTAGAGGGCGGTCGGGTGACGGGCGTGGTTATGGGTGACCGTGTGGTGCCTGCCGATACGGTCGTCCTGGCCGCCGGTGCCTGGTCGCGCCTTGTCCCCGGACAGGCCAGCCCGCCGCCGGTGCGGCCCGTGAAGGGGCAGATGATGTCGCTCGCCATGGACCCCGCCAACCCGCTGTTGTCGCATGTCGTCTGGGCGCCCAAATGCTATCTGGTGCCGCGCGCCGACGGCACCCTGATCATCGGGGCGACGACAGAGGAAAAGGGGTTCGATGCGCAGATGACGGCGGGCGGGGTTCTGGCCCTGCTGGATGCCGCCTGGCGCGCCCTGCCGGGGGTGGAAGAACTGCCCGTCAAGGAGATGTGGGTGGGCCACCGGCCCGGCTGCCGCGACGACGCACCCATCCTGGGGCCGGCGGCGGGGCTGGAGGGGCTGGTCCTGGCCACGGGCCATCACCGCAATGGCATCCTGCTGGCCCCCATCACGGCCGACGCCATATCCTGTCTGGTCTTGACCGGGCGGGTCGATCCGCATATCGCCCCGTTCGGGGCTGGCCGTTTCGATGCGGCACGCGCCGCGTAAGGGGTGGAGCTAATGATCAGCGTCAATGGCAAGAACCTGGAACCGGACAATTACGCCCTGACCGCCGTGATGGCGGTGGAAGGGATTGATCCGGGCGCGCGCGGCATTGCCGTGGCGCTCAACGACACCGTGGTCCCGCGTGGGCGCTGGGCCGATACCATTCTTTCCCCCGGCGACCGGGTGGAAATCGTCAAGGTTCTGCAAGGTGGTTGAGATGAATGATCCGCTAAAGATCGCCGGCAAGAGCTTCCGGTCCCGCTTGTTCCTGGGCTCTGCCGGTTATCCCAACCAGCAGGTGTTTCTGGACAGTCTGGCGGCATCCGGCTCCGAAATCCTCACCGTTTCTGTGCGCCGCGCCGACCTGACCGGATATGGTGAAGGCTTGCTGGATCTGGTGGCGGGCAAGGTCTGGCTGCTGCCCAATACCGCCGGCTGTTCCACGGTCAAGGATGCCGTCCTGACCGCGCAGTTGGCGCGCGAGGCCATGGACACCAACTGGATCAAGCTGGAACTGATCGGCGATCGGGAGACGCTGTATCCCGACGTCGAACAGCTTCTGCGCGCAGCGGATGAACTGGTGCGTGACGGGTTCGTGGTCCTGCCCTATTGCACGGACGACCCCATCATCTGCCGCCGTCTGGCCGATGTCGGCTGTGCCGCCGTCATGCCGCTGGGCGCCCCCATCGGCACCGGCCTGGGCATCCTGAACCCGTACAATATCGAGACGATCTGCCGGAACAGCACGGTTCCTGTGGTTCTGGATGCCGGCATCGGCACGGCCAGTGATGCCGCACTCGCCATGGAACTGGGCTGCGACGCCGTCCTGCTGAACACCGCCGTCTCCAAAAGCACCGATCCCGTGATGATGGCGGCGGCCATGCGGGCCGGGGTGGAAGGGGGCCGCATGGCCCGTCTGGCGGGCCGCATCCCCAAGCGTCTGCGCGCGGAGGCATCCAGCCCGGAACTGGGGCTAATCGGGACGTGATGGTCAGGCGGCCATGCCCGCCGCATGACCGCTGGACCAGGCCCATTGGAAATTATAGCCGCCCAGCCAGCCGGTGACGTCCACGGCCTCTCCCACCACGAACAGGCCGGGGACTTTCTTGGCTTCCATGGTCTTGGATGACAGCTCGGCGGTGTCGATGCCGCCCAGCGTCACTTCCGCCGTGCGGTAACCCTCCGTCCCGTCCGGCAGCACCGTCCAGGCGTGCAGGGCGCTGGCCACCGCCATCAGGTCGGTATCCTTGATGTCCGCCATGGGCCGGTTGACCAGGGGCGCAGGGCCGATCAGCGCCACATCAAACAACCGCTCGGCAAAGCGGCGGGGCAGGATTTCGCCCAGGATGGTCTTCAGTTCCGCCTTGTGGCGCGTCTTCTTCAGACCCTTCAGATGCTCGGCCAGGGCCAGATCGGGCGACAGGTCGATGCGTACCGCTTCCGTCTCCCGCCAGTAGGAGGAGATTTGCAGGATCGACGGCCCCGACAGGCCGCGATGGGTGATCAGCAGCGCTTCGCGGAACCGACCCTTGCCGCAGGAAACCGATGCCTCCAGCGGCACACCCGACAGGTCCTTCAGCTTGTCCAGATCGACAGGCGCAAAGGTCAGGGGAACCAGGGCCGGGCGCGGCTCCACAATATTCAGCCCCCATTGGCGCGCCAGGCGGAAGGCGAAATCGGTGGCCCCCATCTTGGGGATGGACGGGCCGCCCGTGGCCAGGATGAAGCTGTCGGCAGTGAAGGTGCCATGGCTGGTCACCATGCTGAACCCGCCGCCATCGACCGGCGTGACCTCATCGATCCGGCATGCCGTGCGGATGGTCACGCCGGCATCGGCGCATTCATCCAGCAACATGCCCAGGATGCGCGGTGCCCCATCGTCACAGAAAAGCTGCCCCAGCTTCTTTTCGTGCCAGCCGATACCATGCCGGTCGACCAGGGCGATGAAATCATGCTGCGTATGGCGCTTCAGGGCGGAGATGGCGAAATGCGGGTTGGCCGACAGGTACCGGTCGGGCCGCGCCTCCAGATTGGTGAAATTGCAGCGCCCGCCGCCAGAGATCAGGATTTTCTTCCCCACCTTCTCCGCATGGTCCAGTACCAGAACGCGCCGCCCGCGCCGCCCGGCAAAGATGGCGGCGTAAAGCCCGGCGGCCCCGCCGCCGGCGATGATGATGTCGTGATGCGTATCCATGCTGGTGCGTTACCAGGGAACAGGCGGGGGATCAATCATCCCCTTCCAGATCAACGTCGGGCAAGCCCTTGGTGTTGGCCAGCTTGCATTTGGCAAAATCCACGCCGCGCAGGTCGGCATTGGTCAGGTTGGCGTCGGTCAGGTCGGCGCCCTTGATGCTGACATTGCGGATCTGGGCCTGACGCAGGTCGGCCCCCGTCAGGTTGGCGCCCGTCAGGTCGGCCCCGACCAGCACTGCCTTGCCCAGACGCGCCCGTTCCATGTTGGTCTGCCAGTCATGGCCCTGGATATTGATGGGGGATGCCAGCACCCCCGTCATATCCGCGCCGACCAGCATGGATCGGATCATCCGTGACCCGCGCATGTTAGCGTTGCGCAGATTGGCCCCGCGCAGGTCGGCGGACGACAGATCGGCCATCAGCAGGGCGGAACGTGACAGGTTGGCATTGCGCAGCACGGCACCCCGGAAAATGCCCGCCGAAAGGGTCATGCGCGACAGGTCCATGCCGGTCAGATCCTTGCCCGACAGATCCAGCTGCTTGCCGGCCCCGCCATTGGTTTCGATCCATTTGGCGTGCGCCGTCAGCATGGTGGCTAGGTCTTCCTCCATCCCGGCCAATTGCTCGACGGTTTTGATATCCTCAACATTGGCCAGGGTCAGGTCGACCCCGTCGAGGATGGCGCCAATTAGGTTGGCGCCCTTCAGGTTGGCATGGCGCAGGATGGCGCCCGTCATGATGGCGCCTTCCAGATTGGCGCCTTCCAGATTGGCTTCCGTCAGGTCGCAACTGGTCAGGTCGCATCCCGTCAGGTTGCTGTCCGACAGGTTGGCCTTCACCAGGATCGACCCGCGCAGATCGGCATCGCGCAGGTCGGTCTGCATGACAAAACTGTCCGACAGCCGCGCCTTGGACAGGGTGGCGCGCATGATCACGGCCTTGGACAGGTCGGCTTCGGATGTCGATTGCACCGATACCAGTTCGCCGTTCCGGGCCAGCGCCAGGGTGCCGTTGCGGAAATCGGCCGACGTCAGGTTGCAACTGATCATGACCGCCCCGCGCAGGATGGCCCCGCGCATGTCGGCCGCCGTCAGGTCGGCATGCATCAGATCGGCTTCGGCCAGATCAGCGGCATAGAAATTGGTCATGCGCAGGTCGGCCCCGCGCATCAGGGTGTTGTGCAGCTTCGCACCCGTGAAATCGGCAGAGGCCAGCACCGCACCCGACAGGTCCAGGTTCGACAGCTCACACAGCTTGAAATGCGCGCGCACGCCGGTGACGCGCTGTTCCACAAAGGCCTGATGCTGTTTCAGCATCACGTCCAGATCGTTCTGCGCGATCTTGTTCCGGTACACGCCCAGCCGTTCATCCAGCAGCGAGGGCGATTTCTGGATCGCCACACGGCTGAGATCGGTTCTGGCGGAACTGCCGGTACGGGTAAATTTCGACATCGCGATCTACAGGCCTGGAAACCATGCCGGAAACGCTCCGGCTCTTGTAAACGCATTAAGACACGCGTCGTGTATAACGCAAAGGGGTAATGCGAAAGGTCAGGGCTCTGTCACGCGAAGATCACGCGGGTTAATCCATATCCACTTTGCCGCGCATCTTCTTGACGCCCGAGCGGGTGGTTTTCGCGTCCAACCGGCGGGTCTTCGACGCCAGCGTGGGCCGCGTGGGACGGCGCGGCGCCTGACGTTCTGCCGCCTTGGCCAGGATTTCCACCAGCCGCGCCTTGGCATCCTCGCGGTTGCGTTCCTGGCTGCGATGGGCCTGGGCCACCAGCACCAGAACCCCGTCCGCCGTCAGCTTGCGCCCCGCCACGCCGCGCACCCGCTGTTTCAGCCAGTCGGGCAGGGTGGGGGAGTTGGCGACGTCGAAACGCAGCTGCACCGCCGTTTCCACTTTGTTGACATTCTGCCCGCCCGGACCGCCGGCGCGCAGGAAGCTTTCCTGAAGCTCCTCCTCGTCAATGGCGATATGGGGGGTGATGGGGATCATGGGTCCGGTTCCGCTGCTGCTGCCCGTCAACAACAGCAATCGAGGCCGATCGTCAAGGGTCGGGCCCACTTCAACGCTGCTCGCCAGCACTGGTCATCAGGGTCAAGCTGGGCCATGCCGCAGACAGGACGTCCAGACAGGTGGGGTCGGTGACAAAAAGGAAATGCCGCATGCCCCCTTGCATCACCTTCCACGCGGTCGAATGCGGCGCTGCAAAGCGGCTGCCCTCTACCTCATAGGCGAAATTATAGGGAACCAACCCCTCCGTTGTCCCATCCTCCTCCGTGCTAAGGGCTGTTTCGTCCAGAAGCCGGACAATACAGGGGCGATCAAAACTGACCCGAATGATTAGATCGTTCGCGATAGTTAGTGAAAAATCCGCCTCCACACCACCCGGCGACCAGTCAAACCGGAGAAGATCACTGCCGATTATCCAATCGGGGCGAACGCCATTGTCACGGATGGCTTCGTCCAGTGCGGGGATGGAAATCGGGCGATAGAGCGGAATGCTGACCCCGATATTGGAAGGTCTTTCAGAGTGTGGCGGAGGCGAGCCTATCGTCAAGGGTCGGGCGCGGTGGCAGGCTTACGGTCGGGCACGGGGG
>JAEMSB010000822.1 GCA_016463045.1 Niveispirillum sp. | reverse complement strand
CATTGGGCGGAAAAGAAGCAGGCCCTGGCGCATGCCCGCGATCTGGTCACGGGCCTGTCGGCCACGCCGAACGAGTTGGAAAAGCACGGGCTGCATATCAACAAGGATGGGGTGCGCCGTAACGCGCTGGACCTACTGCGCTATCCCGAGATCGACTTCCCGCGCCTGTGTCAGGTCTGGCCGGAACTCTCCTCCCTGTCGCCCGACATAGCCGAACAGGTGGAGATCGACGGCAAATATGCCGGATATCTGGACCGGCAGGAGGCGGATATCCGCGCCTTCCGCAAGGATGAGGCACTGGAGCTGCCGGTCGATCTCGACCCGGATAGCATTGCCTCGTTGTCAGCGGAAATCCGCCAGAAGCTAAAGGCCACGCGTCCTGCCACACTCGGGGCGGCGGCACGCATTCCGGGTATGACGCCTGCGGCCCTCACCTCTTTGTTGCGGCATGTCAAGAAGCGCGGGGGCGACCGTGGCGCCGCGTAAACCGTCCAAGCCGCTCAAGCTGCCGCCCATGCCCCGGCCCCCAGGGCCGCCGCCGATGAGTCCGCAACAGTTCCAGGCCCGCTTCGGTGTTTCACGTGAAACATTGGCGAAGCTGGAGGTCTATGCGGCGCATCTGCACAAATGGAACCCAGCCATCAATCTGGTCTCCAAGACCACCTTGGACGATCTCTGGTCGCGGCATCTGGCCGACAGCGCGCAGGTTTTTAGCCTGATTCCGGAGGGGACGAAGGTGCTGGTCGATCTTGGTTCCGGCGCCGGCTTCCCCGGTCTTGTCCTGGCGATCCTGGGCGTGCCGGAGGTGCATCTGGTCGAATCGGATGTGCGCAAGTCCGCTTTCCTGCGCGAAGTGGCGCGGGTGACGGGCGCGCCGGCCACCGTGCATCCCGTGCGAATTGAGGTGGCGGATACGCCCCCCGCCGATGTTGTTTCGGCCCGCGCCCTGGCGGAACTGACCTTACTGCTGCCCTGGGCGCACGGAATGCTGAAACCGGGTGGCACCTGTCTATTTCCGAAGGGCAGGACAGCCGAGGATGAATTGACCGCGGTGCAGGATTCCTGGAATATGCGGGTTGAGCGGTTCCCCAGCCAGACCGACCCGGCCGGCACCGTTCTGCGTATCAGTGACCTTGCACCGCGCTAAGCGGTCTCGCCACAAGCCGAACGACAGAGGTTGAACGACAGTGCCGAGCGCCGCCCAGACCACCCTTCCCGCCCATCGTGCCCGCATCATCGCCCTTGCCAACCAAAAGGGCGGCGTGGGCAAGACCACGACCACCATCAATCTGGCGACGGCGTTGGCTGCCTGTGGCAAGCGGGTGCTGATCATCGATAATGATCCGCAGGGCAATGCCTCCACCGGTCTGGGCATTCCGCAGAGCAACCGTGAATTCGGTATCTATGATTTGCTATTCGCCGACCTGACGGTGGAAGAGGTCGCGGTGGTTACTAGCGTCCCCGGCCTGTGGGTGGTGACGGCCAATGTGGACCTGTCAGGCGCCGAGGTTGAGCTGGTCAATGTCGAGCGCCGTGAATTCCGGCTGAAGGACAGCCTGGAGAAATCGTCGGGCGGGTTCGATTATATCCTGATCGATTGCCCGCCGTCCCTGGGCCTGCTGACCCTTAATGCGCTGGCAGCGGCGGATGCCGTGCTGGTGCCCCTGCAG
>JAEMSB010000301.1 GCA_016463045.1 Niveispirillum sp. | reverse complement strand
GAAGCGGGACAGTTCGGCCATGATCTCTTCCACGGCACCGTCTTCATCCATGGCCATCAACCGGTCGGCCAGACTGCCTGACAGAACCCGGTCCCAGAAACGCTGCCGGTCGCGGGTGGTGGACAGGGTGTGGCGTACGCCGTGTCGGGCGCGCTGCGCGGCCCGCGCCAAACTGGCATAGCCGGCGGGGATCGCCGCTTCCAGCCGCTGACGGATATTGCGGGCCAGCGCCGGGGCGCCGCCGCCCGTTGACACGGCCACCACCACGGGCGACCGGTCCAGGATGGCCGGTACTGTAAAATCGCACTGTTCGGGCACATCCACGACATTGACCAGCACATGGCGGGTAAAGGCGGCACAGCGGATACGGTCGGTCAGGTCGGGATCACCCGACCCGTCCATGGCAATGGTCACCCCGTCCAGAAGCTCTGGCCGGAACTCCGTCTCCCGCCGCCGGATGGCCCCGCTTTCCAGCAGTTCCAGCATCTCTTCGCCCACCTCTGCCGCCAGAAGCAGGATATCGGCCCCGGCCCGGATCAGCAGCCGGGCCTTGGACGCCGCCGCGTCACCACCGCCGGCCAGCAGGACAGAGCGGCCCCGCAGATCCAGGAACACCGGAAAATAGGGCATGGGGCTTGCCGGATCAGGCCGCGACGACAGGTGCAGCATGGCGCAGGATCTCCTTGATCTCGGGAAGGCAGGAACCGCAGCCGGTGCCGGCGGCGGTCAGTTTGCCGATATCGGCGACGGAGCAGGCTTTGCCCGACCGGACAGCGGCGGCGATCTTGTTGCGGCCCACCCCATGGCAGGAACTGACGATGGGGCCATCATCGGCCCCCTCTGTCTCCGGCGCACGACCGGCCAGCAGGCGGGTGCGGTCCAGGGCCGTCAGGGCCGGCTTGGCGAACAGGGCGGACAGCCAGTCGCGCGAAATCTCCGGCCGTTCGGGGGCCAAGAACAAGGCGGCTGTCAGCTTCCCATCCTTCACCCAGGCCCGGCGCGTGACTGCGCGGGACGGGTCGGTGAAGTCCAGGACTTCGCAATCTTCCAGCCCGGACAGGGCAGGGGCGTCATCACCAGCCAGCTCAAAAATCCGGCACGCCCCCGCCTCCTGCCGCACCCAATAGGGAATGGCGGAAAACTCATGCTTGCGCGTGGTGAAGAACAGGCCCGCCCAGGCGGTAATGAACCGTTCCACGCGCACGGGCACATGTTTGCTTTCCGGCTGTCCGGAAATCGGGTCGGTATGCGGCGCGATCAGGCGGCCGATGGCCCCCTTGGCCGACAGCGTGTCGGACCAGTGCATGGGGATGAACACCTGACCCGCCCGCTGTGCCTCGGTAATGGCCACCCGCAGCACGGCCTCGCCTTGCAAACTGATCACGCGGGCCAGTTCACCTTCCAGAAGGTCGGCGGCCTGCGCGTCATGGGGGTGGATTTCCAGCAGCGGTTCCGGGCGGTGGGCCGACAGGCGGGCGGACAGGCCCGTACGCGTCATCGTGTGCCACTGATCCCGGTACCGCCCCGTATTGGCGATCAGGGGAAAGCGCAGGGAGGCGCGTTCGACGGGCGGCACATGGCGTACGGCCAGCATGCGGGCGCGGCCATTGGTGTGGGTATAGCGGCCATCTTCATACATCCGCTCCGTCCCGCGTGTGGCCCCCGCCGGCATCGGCCATTGAAAGGGCTGCATGGCGGCGTAATCGGCTTCCCGCTTACGGCCCCAGGCGGCGATGTCGAAGGCACGCACTCCGTCATTCTCAAAACCGGACAGGATGGCATGTTCGCGAAACACCTCGCCGGCGGTGCGCCACGCAAAGGCGGGGCCGAAACCCATCTTTGTCGCCACTTTCGACATGATCCACCAATCGGCCTTGGCCTCTCCCGGTCCATCGCGAAACGGGCGCTGGCGGGAAATGCGGCGTTCGGAGTTGGTGACGGTGCCATCCTTCTCCCCCCAGCCCAATGCGGGCAGGCGGATATGGGCGTAATCCATACTGTCGGTGCTGCCCACGATGTCGGACACAATGACGGTGGGGCACAGGCGCAGGGCCTCGCGCACAAGGTCCGCCTCGGGCAGGCTGACCGCCGGGTTGGTGGCCATGATCCACAGGGCCTTGATGCGGCCTTCCCGGATGGCGCGGAACATGTCCACGGCCTTCAACCCCTGCCCACCCTTCAACGCCGGGGCGTTCCAGAACCGGCGCAGCCGGTCGACATCCGCCGGGTCGTCGGGGTTCATATGGGCGGCCAGCTGGTTGGCCAGCCCGCCCACCTCGCGCCCGCCCATGGCATTGGGCTGCCCGGTCACGGAAAACGGGCTGGACCCCGGCTTGCCCACCCGGCCCGTGGCCAGATGCACATTCAGGATAGCATTGACCTTGTCGGTGCCGCGCGACGACTGGTTCACCCCCTGGCTGAACACTGTCACGGTACGCGGGGTGGCGGTGAACCAGTCATAGAAGGTGGCGATATCGGTAGGGTCCAGGCCACAGGTGGCGGCCACGTCGCCCGCATCCTCGTTTGCTGCTTCAAGCGCTGCCTCCAGCCCCGTGACATGGCGCATGACATAGCCACGGTCGATGGCATCCACCCGGTCCAGATGCGCCAGCAAGCCGTTGAACAGGGCCACGTCGCTGCCGGGCTTCAAGGCCAGATGCAGGTCGGCCAGATCGGAACTGGCAGTCCCGCGCGGGTCGATCAGGACGACACGCGTGCCCCGATCCCGCCGGGCGGTGCGCAGGCGCTGCGCCAGTACCGGATGGCACCAGGCCAGATTGGACCCGACCAGCACCACCAGATCGGCAATCTCCAGATCCTCATAACAGCCCGGCACCACATCGGCCCCGAAGGCGCGTTTGTGGCCGGCGACCGTGGAGGCCATACAGAGCCTGGAATTGGTGTCGATATGCGGGCTGCCGATGAAACCCTTCAGCAGCTTGTTGGCGACATAATAATCCTCGGTCAGCAACTGGCCGGAGACGTAGAAGGCGATGGCGTCGGGGCCATGTTCGGCCAAGGTTGCGGACAGCCGCCCCGCCACCTCGGTGATGGCATCGTCCCAGCCGACGCGCCTTCCCCCCACTTCCGGGTACAGCAGGCGCACATCGCCCGATGCCTCCGCGTTCACGGTGTCGATCAGGGCGGCGCCCTTGGAGCAGAGGCGGCCCTTGTTGGCCGGGTGGTCGGGATCGCCGCCCACCACCCAGCCATCCCGCGCCCGGCTGACAACCAGCCCGCAGCCAACGCCGCAATAGGGACAGGTGGTGCGGATTTCTGTGTTGGACATTGCGGGGCTCCGTCGGTCATGCCGTAGGTCAGGTCGCGCCTGTGGCGCGCCCTGACAGGATTGGATTGAAAGCCTTTTCTGTCAGGGCGAGGCTTCGCCTCGACCTGACCTACGCCACCAACCCCAACTCCACCCGCCCATCGACCAGCCGCGCGGGGATGCGCCCCGTGCAGCCTTCGTCGGGTCCCTGCGCAAAGCCGGTGGCGAGGTCAATGACCCAGTTATGCAGGGGGCAGGTCACGGCATGGCCGTGCACGATGCCCTCCGACAGCGGCCCCTTCTTGTGCGGGCATTCATCGCGCAGGGCGAAGACCTGATCATCGATGGTGCGGAACACCGCGATGCGGCCTTCCTTATGGTCCACACGGCGGGCACCCTGGACGGGAATGTCCGTCAGCGGGCCGATATCCTTCCATTCAAGCGGGCGGTGCATGGCAGCTCACTCCACGGTGGCAAGCGTTTGGAAATCACGGGACGCCGGGGCGCCGGGGGCGCGTTCGGCCCAGGGATCGACCTGCGCATGGCGCTGGCTGGCCAGGAACCGTTCATGCAGGGCAAGGCGGTTATCGGCATCGTCAACCACCCGGGTCTTGACGAAATCCAGGCCCACCCGCTCGATCCAGGGCGCGGTGCGTTCCAGGTAATGCGCCTCTTCCCGGTAGAGCTGCATGAAGGCGCCGCAATATTCCTGCACCTCCGCTTCCGTCGTCACCTTGGCCAGAAGGTCGGTGCCACGCAGCTTGATGCCGCCATTGCCGCCGACCAGCAGGTCGAAGCCGCCATCGGTGGCGATGACGCCGAAATCCTTGATCGTCGCCTCCGCACAGTTCCGGGGACAGCCCGACACGGCCATCTTGAACTTGTGCGGGGTCCAGGAGCCCCAGGTCATCCGTTCCAGATTGACCCCGACCTCCATGGATTTCTGCGTGCCGAACCGGCACCATTCCGACCCTACGCAGGTCTTGACCGTGCGCAGCGCCTTGCCATAGGCATGACCCGACACCATGCCGGCCCCGTTCAGATCGGCCCAGACGGCGGGCAAATCTTCCTTCTTGATGCCCAGCAGGTCGATACGCTGACCGCCCGTCACCTTCACTGTCGGGATATCGAACTTGTCCACCACATCGGCGATGGCGCGCAGTTCCTTGGCGTTGGTCAGCCCGCCCCACATGCGCGGGACCACGGAATAGGTGCCGTCCTTCTGGATGTTGGCATGCACGCGCTCATTCACGAACCGGCTGGCGCCGTGATCGACATACTCCCCGGGCCAATTGGCCAGCAGATAGTAATTCAGGGCCGGGCGGCAGGTGTGGCAGCCATCGGGCGTCTTCCATTCCAGCGCCTGCATGACGGCAGGAATGGATTTCAGTTCCTGCACGCGGATCAGGCGGCGGATCGTATCATGGTCATGGTCGCTGCATTTGCAGATCGGCTTGACCCCCGCTGCCTCATAATCGCCACCCAGCGTATGGGCCAGCAGTCCTTCCACCAGACCGGTGCAGGACCCGCACGACGCCGATGCCTTGGTCGTGGCCTTGACCTGATCCAGGGTCGTCAGACCCTTTTCAGCAATGGCCTTGACGATGGTGCCCTTGCAGACGCCGTTGCAGCCGCAGATTTCCGCCGTATCAGGCAGCGCCGCAACGGCGGCGGTAGGGTTTGCGGCACCGCCTTCCTTGGCTGCGAAACCCTGCCCGAAGATCAGGGTGTCGCGCAGGCCGCTGACATCCTCGCCTGCCTTCAGAAGCTGGAAATACCAGGCCCCATCGGCGGTATCGCCATACATCACCGCACCCTTGATGCGGCCATCCTGCAAAACGATGCGTTTGTAAACGCCACGGCCCGCGTCGCGGAAGACGATATCCTCCGTCCCCGGCCCGCCGCTGAAATCACCGGCGGAAAACACGTCCACGCCCGTCACCTTCAACTTGGTGGAGGTGACGGAACCCGGATAGCCCGAAGCCTGTTTGCCGGCCAGATGGTCGGCCAGGACCTTGGCCATTTCGAACAGCGGTTGCACGAGGCCGTAGCAGGCCCCGCGATGCTGCACGCATTCACCGACAGCGGTGATGGCGGGGTCGTTGGTCACCATATGGTCATCGACCATGATGCCACGTCCGACTTCCAACCCGGCGGCCGCCGCCAGCCTTGTGTCCGGCCGGATGCCGACGGCCATGACCACCAGATCGGCCGGAAGCTCTGTCCCGTCCTTCAACGCCACGCCGGTCACATGGGTGTCACCCAGGATGGCGGCGGTATCGGCGCTGGTCAGGACGGTCAGGCCCCGGCGTTCCAGCTCCCGGGCCAGCAGGTGGCCGGCGGACGGGTCCAACTGCCGTTCCATCAGGTGCCCGGCCAGATGCAGGACGGTCACTTCCATCCCCCGCGCCTTAAGGCCGACGGCAGCCTCCAACCCCAGCAACCCACCGCCGATAACAACGGCGTGCCCGCCCTTGGCAGAGGCCGACAGCATGGCATCGACATCATCCACGTCACGGAAGGTGACCACGCCGGGCAGGCGCGCACCGGGGATGGGGATGACGATGGGCATGGAGCCGGTGGCGATCAACAGCCGATCATAGGGAACCGACAGGCCGGAACGCGTGATCACCACCTGATCGTCGCGGTCGATCTCTTCCACCGGGTCGCCGGCATGTAGCTTGATATGGTTGCTGGCGTACCAGTTCAGGTCGTTGATCACGATCTGGTCAAAGGTCTTTTCGCCCGACAGCAGGGGCGACAGCATGATGCGGTTGTAGTTCACGCGCGGTTCGGCGCCGAACACTGTGATGTCGTACAGGTCGGGCGCCCGTTCCAGCAATTCTTCGACGGCGCGGATGCCGGCCATACCATTGCCGATAACGACCAGCCGGGGGCGTGAACTGGTGGCCGGG
>JAEMSB010000821.1 GCA_016463045.1 Niveispirillum sp. | reverse complement strand
CAGCATGATGCCGCGCGTGCAGGGGCCGGGCTTTGGCGCCAGCCAGCGCTTCGCCGTGTCGCCGGGGCGCGAGGGCGAAGGCTATTTCCACATGCCCGGCAGTCAGAGCGGCCACCCGCTGTCGCCCTACTACCTGACCGGTCATCAGGACTGGGCGGAGGGCAAGCCGACCCCGTTCCTGCCGGGTGCCGCACGCTGGACCCTGACCCTGCAGCCGGGCGCCTGATGGAAAGTTCACTTTCCATGTAAAGCACCCTTGACAGGCTGGTTCCCCTCCGTCATATGGAAAGCACGCTTTACATATGACGGAGGGAATCATGACCAATGCACGACGCTATGTGTTTGAATTGCTGGCCAGCATCACGGCCTATGCCATCGTTCTGATCGGCGTGAACAAGGCGGCGCAATGGGGCTGGGTGCCGGACGCATTGTCGGTTCCCGTCGCTTTGCTGCCCATGCTGCCGGGGGTGGCAACGGTCTGGGTGATTATGCGCTATATCCGCCGCCTGGATGAGATGCAGCGCCGCATGCAGTTTGAGGGGCTGGCCTTCGGCTTTGCCATGACGGCGCTGATCACCTTCTCCTATGGCTTCCTGGAAGGTCAGGGCTGGCCGAAACTGTCGATGTTCACAGTTCTGCCGCTGATGCATGTGATGTGGGTTCTGGGCTATGTCCTGGCCTGCCGCCGCTATCGCTAAAGGGGGCCGGACATGAAGAACCGATTGAAGGATCTGCGCGCCGAACGCGGCTGGTCCCAGGGTGATCTGGCGGACAAGCTGGCTGTGTCACGCCAGACGGTGAACGCCCTAGAAAATGGCCGTTACGACCCCAGCCTGCCCCTGGCCTTCGCCATCGCCCGCCTGTTTGAACAGCCCATTGAGGCGATCTTCCAGGAGGATTGAGTCGGACAGTCCCCCGGGGCACCTGCCGGAACACAACGCGCATACAGTCTGTTGGGCTTCTTCTGAAATCGAGAAAATCAGCCTCGCCGGGCAGGCAATTTACAAGCCTCCCCATCAGTTCCACGGAACCAACGGCAGCACCCCGACCACGATGGGGCCAACGGAAAGCTGTTGGTTCTGCAAGGTGATGGGCACCGACAGGACGTCGCGCCCATCATCGCTGCGCCGTGTCAGGCCTTTCAGACCCTGTTTCATCACGACCACCCGGTCCGCCGGAATGTTGCCACGGGCGCCCATGACATCGATCAGTGCGTCCGCCCCCGACAGTTCCGCCGTGCCGGCCCCTTCCGGCTGCATCTCACGGTCCAGCGCCAGGGTGGCATTGGCGCGCAAATCCATCCCGCTCCACAACACACGGAAGGAGCGGATGTCCAGGGTGCCGCCGCCATCGCGCCAGGCCGTCATCCCCTCCACACTGGGTTTGGTGGGCAAGGGTCCGCGCGGTTCATAGGAAAGCGCCACCTGTTCGATCCGCTGCTGCAACGGGGCAGGCACCGCACCGGGCAGGTCCAGGCCGGTGACTACCAGACTGGTCTGCCCCTGGCTGTCGGTGGGGCCGGTGGGTGGCTGGGCCGGGGCGATCCAGGTCAGGGTCGCGTCTGCGGCTTTCAAGCGGCCCGTACCCGTTTTCATCCCGGCCTCCACCCCCGACAGCCGGGCCGTCATCTGCTTTGGCTTGCCATTCAGACCCAGGCTGGCCTCTACCTGCA
>JAEMSB010000300.1:5715-6197 GCA_016463045.1 Niveispirillum sp. | reverse complement strand
CGATTTGGCAGGAACAGCCACGGGCCGCCGAGAGGCCGCACGGTGGGGCCCAGGCGGGTGTCTGGCTGATCATGGCCGCAGAGGGTAGCCATGATCTGGCGGCGGCTCTGACGGCGGCGGGTCGACGGGCCGTACTGGTGCGACCGAGTGGGGCCTTCGTCCGCCTTGATACCAATCTGTGGACCCTGGATGGCGACAGCGATCGCGATCACCAACAGTTGCTGGCCGCCATTCTGGCCGAAGCCCCGATTGAGGGTGTGATCTATCAATGGCCTACCGTCGGCGATCTTAACCATTCGGTACAGGAACTAGGCGAACGCCCGCTGATGCGGGCGCTGCGGCTGGCCCGTGACTTATCTGATCTAGCCGCACCACCGCGCCTGTGGCTGATAACACAAGCGGCCAGCACTGCCGGTGGTGCCACCCCGACATCCCCCTTCCCGGCCCTTCTCTGGGGGTTTGGTCGGGCATTGTTTCTGGAA
>JAEMSB010000300.1:1277-5705 GCA_016463045.1 Niveispirillum sp. | reverse complement strand
CTGTCGCGTTGGAACTACTGGCCCCGGATGGGGAGGATGGGCTGGCCTTGCGCGGCAATCGCCGTTTCGTAGCCCGGCTGCAACCAGCGCCTGAGGCATCGCCAGGACCGACGCCGATCCGGGGAGATGGCGCCTATCTGATTACGGGTGGTTTAGGCGCTCTTGGCCTTCATGTTGCCCGCCATTTCTGTGATGCTGGCGCAGGGGCTATCATCCTGATCGGTCGCAATGCGGCGGACGAACGCGCGACAGAATTCCTGAACACCCTGGCGACCCGGGGCACCCAGGTGCTGACGATACCGGCGGATTGCACGAATGAAGTGGCGCTGCACCAAGTTTTGGCCCGGATCGACGGGCTCGGCCTGTCGCTGCGGGGGATCGTCCATGCTGCTGGCAGCATGACCATGACACCCATCGCGGCCATGGACACTCCAACCTTGACCGGCGTGTTGGCGCCGAAAATGGCCGGTGCCTGGGCGTTGCATCGGTTGACACAGGCGCTGGCTTTGGACTTCACCGTCTATTTTTCCTCCGTCTCCGCCGTGCTGGGGACAGCGCAGCAATGCCATTATTCGGCGGCCAACGCCTTTCTCGACGCACTTGCCGATTGTCGTAACGGTCAAGGTCACCGGACGCTCAGCATTAATTGGGGGCCCTGGCAGGGCGGCGGTTTAGCGGCGGGTGCCGCAGGGCAGCGGGCCAGCGAAACGGGTTTCCGCGCACTGGCACCAGATCAGGCGACAGCGCTGTTCGGTCAGGCCCTGGCCGCAAAAGCGACCCGGTTGATCGCGGTCGACGCCGACTGGCCCCGGTTGAAAAGCGTCTATGCGGCGCGAGGCCGGTTCCCGCTGTTGGAACAAGTGGGTGTAGGCTCGGGGTTAGGGCCATCGCTCGCGGCAACAACCGTATCGGTCGTCTATCGTCGGCTGATGGCGGCACCGCCGCCGGGGCGGTTCGACCTGTTGCAATCGTTTCTGCAAGAGCAAGTGCGTGCCGTTTTGTTATTCGACGCCGACATCACGCCCGATCCGGCCCAGGGCTTCTTCGACATGGGCATGGACAGTTTGACGGCGGTGGAGTTCAAGGGCCGCATAGAGGCGCATTTGCCTTGCCTGCTGAGTCAGTCCGTTGCCTTTGATCATCCCAACATCAAGGTGTTGGCCGAACACATGCTGGATCGCCTGTTCCCGCCAGAGGTGAGCAAGCCCAAGGTGGCGACGTCTGCCCCGCCTCGGTCCGTGCAACCGGTCATCGATGTCATGGCCATGTCGGATAGCGAGATCGCCGGATTGATTGACGATGAATTGGCAACCTTGATCGGGAAAGGGTGAGTAAGGTGACCCTCTCCACACCAGCCGAACTGACCCCGTTGCAGAAAGCCTTCCTGGCTATCCGTCGGTTGCAAGACAAAATCGATGGACTGGAACAGGCAGCGCAGGAGCCGATCGCCATCGTTGGCCTGGGCTGTCGCCTGCCGGGGGCAGAGACGCCTGCGGCGTTCTGGGATCTACTGCGCGATGGGCGCGACCTGATCACCGAGATACCGAAGGACCGTTTTGACCTGTCCAGCGTCTATGATCCGGAACCTGGACGCTCGGGCAAGACCTATTCGAGGCACGGCAGTTTCCTGTCCGGTATAGACCGTTTCGACGCCGCCTTCTTCGGCATAACCGCACGTGAAGCCGAAGCGATGGACCCGCAACAACGCCTGACCCTGGAAGTGGCCTGGGAAGCGCTGGAAGATGCCGGCATAATCCCCGCCGACATGGCGGGCAGCCGAACCGGCGTGTTTGTCGGTGTGACCTCGCTTGATTACGGGCTGCTGCAACTTGAACAGGTCGACCGCGGCCAGGGAAATCCGTACTTCAACACTGGCACACCACTGAATGCCTGCGCGGGTCGGGTCTCTTACGTGTTGGGTCTGCAAGGACCGTGCATGGCCGTCGATACGGCCTGTTCCTCATCGCTGAGCGCCATTCATCTCGCCTGCACCAGCCTGCGGACAGGGGATTGCGATGCGGCCCTGGCGGGTGGGGTCAATGTGATTCTGGTTCCGCAGTTGTTTGTCACCCTGTCGGCGGCCGGCATGCTGTCACCCGATGGGCGCTGCAAGACCTTTGACGCAACGGCCAACGGCTATGTTCGGGGCGAAGGATGCGGACTGGTCGTGTTAAAGCGTCTCAGCGATGCCCAGAAGGCGGGCGACACCATTCTGGCCCTAATCCGGGGAACCTTAGTTAACCAAGATGGGGCCAGCAGCGGCTTCACTGTGCCCAACGGCCCAGCCCAACAAAAACTGATCCAAGCGACGCTGGCCAAATCGGCCCTCGCCCCGGAAGATATCGACTATGTCGAAGCGCATGGCACCGGCACCTCTATCGGCGATCTAATCGAGACCCAGACATTGGGCGCAGTGTTGGGCCAAGCCCGCCCTCCCGGCGATCCGTTGCTGGTCGGATCGGTCAAATCCAATATCGGCCATCTGGAATCAGCCGCCGGTGTCGCCGGATTGATCAAGCTGGTGCAGGCGTTGCGCCATGAGCTGTTGCCCGCCAGCCTGCACGTCGCTCAGCCTAACCCGTCCGTGGCTTGGGACAGTCTGAATGTGCGGCCTGTGTTGTCCCCAACGCCGTGGCCCCGCCGGGAAAAGCCGCGCCGGGCTGGACTCAGCTCCTTCGGGGCCAGCGGCTGCAACGCTCACTTGATTTTGGAAGAAGCCCCCGCGGCGCAGGCACCTTTAGCACCCGACAATGACCGCCCGGTGCATGTTCTGACCCTGACCGCCAAATCAGAAACAGCGTTACGCGACTTGGCCGGTCGTTATGCGACCTGGCTATCGACAACACCGCCGATAGAACTGGCAGATGCCTGCCATAGCGCCAATACTGGTCGTAGTCGTTTCAAGGTCCGCGCGGCCATCGTCGCATCCGATATAGGGCAGGCCGCCGAGCGTCTCACCGCTGTGCAGCAGGGCCAGAAGAGCATTGGCACCGTCACCAAGCCGCCACGCTGTGCCTTCCTGTTCAGCGGCCAGGGGGCGCTACATGCCGGTGCCGGACGGGCTTTGTATGACGGGCATGATGGCTTCCGGCAGGCAATGCAAGCCTGCGAGGCGGTACTGGTGCCGCTGCTCGACCGGCCGCTTCTGTCGGCCTTGTATGGAGATGACGCTGACGAGCTGCTGGGCCAAGCGATCTATGCGCAACCGGCGTTGTTCGCCCTGCAATATGCCCTGGCCGGGCTGTGGAGATCCTGGGGCCTGCGCCCCCACGCCGTGATGGGCCATAGCCTTGGGGAATATGCTGCTGCCTGCGATGCCGGGATGATGGGGCTGGAGGATGGTCTGCGGCTGGTGCTGGCGCGGGCCCGACTGATGCAGGATCTGCCGGATTGGGGCGGCATGGTCGCGGTGATCGGCGATCCGGCCTTGGTTGAACAGGCGACAATAGCCGAGGGCGGCAAAGTGTCGATCGCGGCCTTCAATGGCCCGCAGGAAACCGTAGTGGCAGGCAGCAAGGCAGCGCTCGCGTCAATCATCGACCGGCTGGAGCGGGTGGGTCTGGCCACCACGCCGTTGCGCGTGACCCACGGCTTCCATTCGCCGGTGATGGACCCGATCCTGGATGATCTTACCCATGTCGCCGCTAACATCGCATTCCAGCCACCGCGTGTTTCTTTTGTTTCCAACCTGACTGGGGAGATGTTGCCCGACGGCAGCACACTGGACGGCAGCTATTGGCGACATCAATGCCGGGAACCGGTGCGCTTTGCGCAGGGGCTAACGCGCCTGCTGGACGATGATATCGACCTGTTCATTGAGCTGGGAGCCCATCCGGTGCTGACCCAGTTCGGGCGTCGACGGGTGCCTGGGGCCGTCTGGCTACCCTCCTTGGCCCACCACCGCGATTGCTGGTCGCAAATGGCAGACAGCGTCGCCGACGCTTTCACTGCCGGGATTGACATTGACTGGGCCAGTTTCGACCAGGGCGTTGCCCGTGCCCGTCTTCCCCTTCCAACCTATGCCTTCCAACGTAAATCCTATTGGTTTGCGGCAAAGGAAACGACCATGGACACTATCTCGAGCAGCTCCGTCCCGGCCCGCGACAGCCGTCAGATCCAGCATGCGGCTGTGTTTGAGCAAGTGCGCACCCTGGTCGCCGGGATGCTCCGCATCACGCCAGCGGAGGTGAACACCTCTGCATCCTTCCTGGAACTTGGGGCGGACTCCCTGGTGCTGGTGGAAAGCATCCGGCTGATCCAGGACGTGTTCGGCGTCAAACTTGAAATCCGGCAGTTCTTTGAAGATCTGCCGACCATCGCCGCGCTGGCCGATTATCTGGCGGATCGATCGACCGTTGGCCTCCCCTCTGCTATTCCGGCCCCAGCACCCAGCCTCTCTCAAACCGCGCCCGCCCCGGTTCAATCGAC
>JAEMSB010000300.1:0-1267 GCA_016463045.1 Niveispirillum sp. | reverse complement strand
GGCGCAGACGCAGATAATGAGCCAGCAACTGGCCCTACTGCAGGGCGGCCTGACGGGTCAACCAGCCCCGATGCCGGTCGTCCCAATGCCGCACGCCGTCGCACCACCGATGGCACCCGCGCTTCCCTCGGCCCCGGCAATCGCGGCCAAGGAGCCAACGGAGCTGGTAAAGGAAGACAGATCGTCGCCCCTGCGCGCCCTGGCCACCCCGATCACGCCCGACAGCACCAACCGCTCCCCTCGGCAGGAACAACATCTTGCCGCCTTGTTCGCCCGCTATCAGCAGCGCACACCCAAATCCAAGGAATTGGCCCAGGCCTGTCGCGCTGGGTTGGCCGATAGCCGCGCGTCGGTTGGTTTCCGTTTTTCCACCAAGGATGTGCTCTACCCCATCACCGGCGTTGAATCCTCCGGCTCCCGCATGCGCGACGTGGATGGCAATAGCTATATCGACCTGACCATGGGGTTCGGTGTGCTGCTATTTGGCAGCCGCCCTGACTTCATGCAAGGTGTACTAGAGGCAGAGATTGCGCGCGGCTTTCAGTTGGGTCCGCGCTCCGACCTGATGCTGGAAGTGACCCGGCTGTTTACTGGCTTGACCGGACATGAGCGGGTAGCCTTCACCAATTCTGGGACAGAAGCGATCATGATCGCGCTGCGCCTGGCACGCGCGGCCACCGGGCGCACCCGGATCGCCATGTTTGAAGGCTCCTATCATGGTCATTCGGACGGGACCTTGGCAAAATCCGTGCGCGATGCCGACGGTAATTTCAGCTCTAAACCGCTGGCCCCCGGCATTCCGGAGAATGTGGCCAAAGATGTGCTGGTGCTGGAATATGGTACGGCAGAAACTTTGGACATTCTGCGCCGCCACGCCCATGAACTGGCAGCCGTGTTAGTGGAACCCGTGCAAAGCCGACGGCTAGATTTGCAACCGGTGGAGTTCTTGCACCAACTGCGTGCCCTGACCGAACAGGCGGGCGCGGCGCTGATTTTTGACGAGATGATCACCGGCTTTCGTGCCCACCCGGCCGGGGTACAGGGCCTGTTCGGGATCAAGGCGGATATCGCCGCCTATGGCAAGATCATCGGCGGCGGCATGCCGATCGGTGCCGTCGCAGGCACGGGACGTTTCTTGGACGGCATCGATGGCGGTTTCTGGACGTATGGTGATAAATCCTATCCCAAGACCAGGCGCACCTATTTTGGCGGAACCTTCTGCCAACACCCTTTTGCCATGGCTGCGTGCCGTGCAGCATTGCAATAC
>JAEMSB010000820.1 GCA_016463045.1 Niveispirillum sp. | reverse complement strand
CCACCACGGGTAGGGCCATGCAGCGTTCGCCGGCAGAGCCATAGGCGGCGCCGATGATATCGGCCACGGCCTGATCCAGATCGGCGTCGGGCAAGACGATGCCATGGTTCTTGGCCCCGCCCATGCACTGCATGCGCTTGCCGGATGCCGAGCCGCGATTATAGACGGCTTGGGCAATGTCGCTGGACCCGACAAAGCTGACGGCGCGGATGGTCGGGTGGTCAAGGATGCCTTCCACCGCCTCCTTGTCGCCCTGCACCACATTGACGATGCCGGGCGGCAGCCCCGCCTCCATCAGCAATTCGGCCAGCCGGACCGGTACCGACGGGTCGCGTTCCGACGGCTTCAGGATGAAGGCATTGCCCGCCGCCACCGCCGGCCCCAACATCCAGAGCGGGATCATGGCCGGAAAATTAAACGGCGTGATGCCGGCCACCACGCCCAGCGGCTGACGCATGGAATAGACATCAATGCCCGGCCCCGCGCCCTGGGTGTAATCCCCCTTCAGCAGGTGCGGGATGCCGCAGACGAATTCAATCACCTCCAGCCCGCGCTGAATATCGCCCTTGGCGTCGGCGATGACCTTGCCATGTTCGGACGACAGCAGATGCGCCAGCTCATCCATATGCTTTTCAAGCAGATGCTTGAAATTGAACATAACGCGGGCACGGCGCTGCGGATTCATGGCGGCCCAGGCCGGCTGCGCGCGGGCAGCAGAGGCAATGGCCGCGTCCAGTTCACCGCCGCTGGCCAATGCCACACGGGCTTGCACCTGCCCGGAATTGGGATCGAACACATCGGCGTAACGGCCCGACCGTCCGGGCACGCGCTGCCCATCGATGAAATGCGAAATCTCGCGCATCGTTCATGTTCCTGATTTGACGGGAAACGGCGGTTCAGCGCGGTCCCGTGATGATCCATTCATGGGCAGGGTCATTGTGGAAACGCCATTTGCGCTCCGGCCCCGCCATCACATTCAGGTAATAAAGATCATAGCCATGGGGGGCGCCGACGGGATGGTACCCGCGCGGTACCATCACCACATCGCCATCCTCCACACACACCGTCTCATCCAGCGACCGGTCGTCCGTGTAGACTCGCTGGAATGCGAAGCCCTGGGGCGGGTTCAGGCGGTGGTAATAGGTTTCCTCCAGCAGCGTTTCCTGCTCCCGCGCTGTATCATGCTTGTGCGGGGGATAGCTGGACCAGTGGCCGCCGGGCGTGACCACCTCCACCACCAGCAGGCTGTCGGCGGGTTCGCCCTCGGGCAGGATGTTGCGCACATGGCGAGTGTTGGTGCCCTGCCCGCGTACCTCCCACCCCATGCGGGCCGGTTCGATCAGCCGAGCATCACCACCGGGCCGACCGGGTGCCGAACAGACAGCCAGTTCGACCGGACCCTCCGCTGTAACGGTGTAGGGCACCCCGGCGGGGATATAGGCGGCACCAGGGGCGGCATCGACAAACGGGCTTTCGCGCCCGCCGGTCAGGCCCAGATCGGCATCGCCCGCCATGATGCGCGCCGTACCGGCCACCAGCACCAGGCAAAGCTCTCGGTCCGGTTCCAGCCCCGACACACTCTGTCCCGGTGCCAACCGGTGCAGGGCAAAGCCGACATGGCCCCAGCCCGCACTTTCCGGCGTCACCGACAGGGTGCGGCCATTGACATCGGGGGC
>JAEMSB010000299.1 GCA_016463045.1 Niveispirillum sp. | reverse complement strand
ATATCTGACGGTGCGCGATCCCGGCCTGCGCCGTGTCATGGACGGGCTGGTGGCTGATGGCCATGCCGCACCCTGGACCGGGCATATCGTGCGCCTGACTGCCGAAGGCGGGGTGGAGCCGCATCCCGTGGAACGGTTCGTGGGCGTGCCCGGCATGAATGGCATCCTTCAGGGTCTGATCGCCCACCTGCCCGATGCGGCCCGCCCCCGTTTCAACCGCCGCGCCATCACCATCACGGGCGCGCCCGGTGACTGGCATTTGCGGATGGAGGATGGGGCGGTGGAAGGGCCGTTTGCCGCTGTCATCATCGCGGTTCCGTCACCCCAGGCCGTGGACCTGCTGTCCCCAGTCGCCCCCGCCCTGGCCGCGCGCGCGGGCGAGGCCGTGATGGCCCCTTGCTGGACCCTGATGCTGGGCTTCGATCAGGCCGCGCTTCCCGCCTGGGACGCCGCCTTCGTCGCGGGTGCAGGGGCGGAGGACCGGCCCCTGTCCTGGATCGCCCATGACGGGGCCAAGCCGGGCCGCGCCGGGGGGGCCAGCTTTGTGGCCCATGCCGCCCCCGACTGGTCCATCCGGCATCTGGAGGATACAGCGGATGCGGTGGTGGCGGCCCTGCTGCCGGCGTTTCGCGCCGCGACGGGCATTGGTCGTGATCCGGCCTTGATCAGTGCCCATCGCTGGCGTTATGCCCTGCCGACAAGGCCGCTGACCGAAGGGTTCCTGCTGGATGCCACGCTGGGCATCGGGGCCTGTGGCGACTGGTGCCTGGAGGCGCGGGCAGAGGCCGCCTTTGTCAGCGGCGCGCGGTTGGCCGCCGCGATGGCGGGCAGAGCGGTTTTCGGATAACCGGAAACCGCTCCAACGGCGACCGCCGACGCGCGGCACGTGCCGCGGAAAGCCAAGTCGCGGATGCGGCGCCGGCGTTTGAGGAGCATGCTCCGAAGGGGAAACTGATGGTTATACAGGTGCAGGTGCCCGATCCCGACGATTACGTGCCCAGCCCCTGCATCCGGCGCTGCGACCTGGACCGCAAGCGGCAATCCTGCCTGGGCTGCAAGCGGCTGCTGGAAGAGATCATGCGCTGGGGCGTGATGACGCCGGGCGAACGCCGCGCCGTCTGGGCTCGCCTTGGCCGCCCTATCCCCCCGCCGGAGGAGCGCCGGGAGCCGTAGGTCAAGTCGAGCCGACGGCGAGCCCTGACGGAAAAGGATTGAAAGCGATACTGTCAGGGCTCGGCTCACGCCTCGACCTGACCTACGCCAGCATCCCCCGCACCTGATGCAGGCTTTCCGCCACATGCAGGGCCAGTGACCGCATCTCGTCCGTGGCGGGCAGCAGATCGGGCACCATCACCGCCATCATGCCGGCGCCATGGGCGGAGCGGATGCCGTTATGGCTGTCCTCCAGCGCCAAGCAATGGGCGGGATCCACACCCAGCAGCCGGGCCGCCGTCAGGTACGGCTCGGGATGCGGCTTGCCGCGCGTGACATCGTCGCGGGTGACGATGGCGTCGAACCGATGATGGATGCCGACATGGCGCAGATGTTCATCGGCCTTTTCCCGGCCCGTGGAGGTCGCTACCGCCTTGGGCAGGCCCAGCGCGTCCAGGTGGTCCAGCAGTTCTACCACGCCCGCCATCATCTCCACCCCCTGGCGCAACGCCTCCATCCGGGGCACGAAATGGGCACGGAACCGGTCGAACGCGTCCTGCCCGCCGAAATAATCCTTCAGCATGGCCAGGGTTTCGGGCCAGGGCGTGCCGATGATGCCGGCATAGAAATCGTCTTCCATGGGCCGCCCGACATCCAGTGCGGCACCCAGCGTCGCCTCTCGCACATGGCGTTCCGTATCGATCAGCAGCCCATCCATATCGAAGACAACAGCGTGCAGGGGCCTGGGAAAGGCCGGTGCGGTCAGGGGCATGATCGATGAACGCCTTCAGGAAACGGTGACGCGGGACGCTTCCACGCGGTTGCGACCCTGCAGCTTTGCCTGATACAGCGCCTGATCGGCGCGGTCCAGCAATTGGGCCAGCGTTTCCGTATCCCCACGCCAGGACGCGACGCCAATGCTGGTGGTCAGCGGGATGGCCTTGTCCTCATGCAGGACAGGGTGGGTGCCGATGGCGCTGCGGATACGTTCGGCCGCTAGCAGGGCCGCCGGCAGGTCGGTTTCCGGCAGCATGACCACCAGTTCCTCCCCCCCGAACCGGGCCAGACAATCAGTGGTGCGCAGGCTGCTGCCCGCCCGTTCGGCGGCAACGCGAATTGCGGTATCGCCGGCGGCGTGGCCATGGCTGTCATTGATGCGCTTGAACTGATCCAAGTCCAGCAGCAACAGAGAGAAAGCGCGGCCATAGCGGGTGCAGCGATCCCATTCCGCCTCCGCCAGTTCCATGAAGCGGCGGCGGTTCAGAATACCGGTCAGGCTGTCGATGCTGGCCAGCGTCTCCAGCTTGGCATTGGCTTCCGACAGCTCGCGGGTGCGTTCGGCAACGCGATGTTCCAGCGTCTGGGTCAGGGCACGCAGGTCGGTATTGGCCTGGCTCAGCTGTTCGTACAGCACCAGATTGACCAGCCCGCCCGCGAACTTGGCCGTCAGAACGCCCAGCATCTCCGCATCTGCCGGCATCAGCACGCGGTCACAATCCAGAATGGCCAGGAAGGCCCCGCCATCGGGGCCGGGCATGTAGAGCGTGGCCGTCTGTCCGGCCACGCCCGTGCGCCGGTCGGCCAGGGCGGCCAGCAGACGTTCATGCAAGGGGCTGCCTTCCGGGACCGCTGTCATATCGGTAAAACGGCCCGTGGCAGCCAGGGGTCGAAAACGGGTGCCGCCGATGGACCAGCCCTCCACCCCCTCCACGACACAGGCCAGACCGCAGGCATTGGCGCCCAGGATGGGGCCGGCCTGTTCCAGGACCGTCTGGGCATAGGCCTCCATCCCCATGTCGGGGCGCAGCCGGTCATCCAGCGCGATCATGCGGCGCAGGCCGCGGCGGTTGGCCTCGATGGTGGTGATGCTGTCATAGGCGCGCAGCGCCGCGATCACCGTCGTGAACAGCTTCTGCGAGGTGAGTTCAGTTTTGGCCTTATAGTCATTGACGTCGTAATCGACGATCACCCGTTCCTCGGGCGCCTGACCCGGCTGTCCGGTGCGCAGGATGATGCGGATGGCGGTATCGGCCAGATCTTCCCGGATGGCGCGGACCAGACGCAGGCCCGCATCATCCGTCTCCATCACCACGTCCAGCAGGACCAGGGCCACATCGGCCTCCGCCGCTAGCATGGTCAGCGCCTGTGCCGCCGAATAAGCCGACAGCAGTTCCAGCGGGCGGTCGCGGAACCGCACCTTGCGCAGGGCATAGCGGGTGACGGAATGCACTTCTTCGTCATCATCGACGATCAGGATGCGCCAGGGCGGGCCGTCCGGCTGGCGGCTTTCCGGCAGCGCGGCAGGCGCACCCTTCAGGGTGCCATCCTCCGCGAACAGGAAATCGTCATCAACCAAAGCCCTGACCCCGTTCCATCCGCCGCCATGCGACCGACCCGCCCCCCATTGGACGGGCTTCCTGCTGAATGTCTGGCGAAACACCAGATTGAAACAAATGTATGCCACCCCAGCCAGTCCCACTGTTTGGCGGCGGGAACCGGATCGGGCGGCAATCTATATTGAGTACCACTATAAATCGTTTCGGGTGCCGATGCCTGCCCTAAATGATGGGTCCGCCTGGATTTCAGCATTGGCGCTTCCAATCGGCGGCCCTATCCTGCGGCCAACCGTCAACCATCATCGGGGTGTCGCCTATGTCATCAGGTCATCATTCCGGGGGCGGGCCGCGCCGGCCCGGCATCCTGATCCTGTTTGCCGCCCTGGTCGGGGCCACCACGCTGGCCTATGTGACCTTGCCAAGGAAAAACGCCGAGATGCCCGTTCCGCAGACCGCCAACGACCTGCCCCCGCTGCGCCAGAGCCTGTTCCCCGCACCGCCCGTGGCCAAACAGGTGCCCGTGGAGCATGTGCGCCATGGCGAGACCTGGGTCGATCCCTATGACTGGCTGCGTGACAAGGATTATCCCAAGGTCGATGACGCCGAGGTGCTGGATTACCTGAAGGCGGAGAACGCCTATACCGACACCGTCCTGGGCAAGGAGGAGGACGGCCTGCGCGCCAGCCTGTTCGCCGAATTGAAGGGCCGCGTGAAGGAGGACGATACCGGCGTCCCCTATCCGCGTGGCGCCTATATCTACCAGTCGCGCTTTGCCGCCGGACAGGACCACCCCACCTTCGTCCGCCGCGCCAAGGGCGAGGCCGAGGGGACCGAGAAGACCATCCTGGACGTCAACGAACTGGCCAAGGGCAAGGATTTCTATGATGTCGAGGCGCTGGAACCCAGCCCCGATGGCCGCTATCTCGCCTACAGCTTCGATGACAATGGCTCGGAGAACTTCACCATCGTTGTGAAGGATCTGACCAATGATCAGTTCGTGGGCGAGCCGATCCCCGGCACGTCCGGTTCCGTGGTCTGGGCCGCCGACAACAAGACCCTGTTCTATGTGCTCAAAGATGAAAGCCAGCGGCCCAAGCAGGTGATGCGCACTGTCCTGGGGGCCAAGGCCGATGCCGGTACCCTGGTCTATGAGGAACAGGACCCGTCCTGGTGGGTCGGCATCGGCGAAAGCCAGTCGGGCCGCTTCATCGAGATCGGGTCAGGCACGCTGGTCGCGTCCGAAACCCTGCTGATCCCGTCCGACAACCCGACGGCCAAGCCCAAGCCGGTGATCCCGCGCCGGGAGAACCATCTCTATTCCGTGGCCGACCAGGGCGACAGCCTGTGGATCCTGTCCAATGACAAGCATCTGAATTTCCGTCTGGTGAAGACGCCGATCAATGACTGGTCGGAGAAATCCTGGACGGAGGTGATGGCCGGCAGCGACCGGCAATATCTGACGGGTCTGCTGGCCCTGAAGGATTGGCTGGTGGTGTTTGGACGCCAGGACGGCACGCAGCAGGTCTGGGTGCTGGACAATAAGGGCGGGTCGCACACCATCGCCTTCCCCGATGCCGCCTTCGCCGTGTCGGGCATGAATAACGAGGAATATGAGACAGGCACCCTGCGCGTCCGCTACCACTCGCTGGTGACGCCGCCGACCGTGTTCGACTATGACCTGGCCGCCCGCACCCTGACGACGCGCAAGGTGCAGGAAATCCCCAGCGGTTATGATCCCTCGCTCTATACCTCCGAACGGCTGATGGCCCCGGCGCGCGATGGCACGCCCATCCCCGTCTCCATCGTCTATCGCAAGGACGTGAAGAAGGACGGCAAGGCGCCGATGCATCTCTATGGCTATGGCTCCTACTCCATCGCCATGGAGCCCGGCTTCTCCACCAACCGTATCGGCCTTCTGGATCGCGGCTTCGTCTATGCCATCGCCCATATCCGTGGGGGCGAGGAGATGGGAAGGCCCTGGCACGATGCCGGCCGCCTGACCAACAAGCCCAATACCTTCAACGATTTCCTGGATGTGGCGCAGTTCCTGGTGGCCCAGGGCTACACCAGCCCCGGTCAGATCAGCATCGAGGGCGGGTCCGCCGGCGGCACCCTGATGGGGGCCGTGCTGAACATGGCATCGGACGGCATGTTCGCCGGGGCCGTGGCGCATGTGCCCTTCGTCGATGTGCTGAACACCCTGTTCGACGATACGCTGCCCCTCACCACGGGCGATTATCCGGAATGGGGCAATCCCAACATTAAGGAAATCTATGATGTCATGAAGACCTACAGCCCCTATGACAATGTGACCAAGCGCCCCTATCCGCCGATCCTGATCACGGCGGGGCTGAATGATTACCGTGTCACCTATTGGGAACCAGCCAAGTGGGCGGCCAAGCTGCGCGTCTACAAGACCGACGACAATGTCCTGATGCTGAAGACGGAGATGAGTGCCGGCCATGGCGGCTCCACGGGCCGCTTTGACAAGCTGAAGGAAGTGGCCTTGTCCCAGGCCTTCATCCTGCGCGCCCACGGGATGTCCAAGTGACGGAACCGGGGTTCGGTCGCTACCCGACCGATGCGCTGAAGGCCGATGGGTTGCGGGCGGCGGGGGGCCTGGCGGTAACGCTGGGCCCCCTTGCCCTGGTCGGGTTCGATGCCCACCCGCTGGTGGCGATCCCGCTGCTGTTTCCATTCGGCTATGTGCTCGTCAAGAGCT
>JAEMSB010000298.1 GCA_016463045.1 Niveispirillum sp. | reverse complement strand
CCAGCTGGTCGCGCGCGAAGTTGAAAAGGCTGGCGGCGTCGCCAAAGAATTCAACACGATTGCGGTCGATGACGGCATCGCCATGGGCCATGACGGCATGCTCTATTCCCTGCCCTCGCGTGAGGTAATCGCCGATGCGGTGGAATATATGGTCAATGCCCATTGCGCCGACGCCTTGGTCTGCATCTCCAATTGCGACAAGATCACGCCGGGCATGCTGATGGCGGCGCTGCGCCTCAACATCCCCACGATCTTTGTCTCCGGCGGCCCGATGGAGGCCGGCAAGGCCCAGGTGAAGGGCAAGGAAATCGCCATCGACCTGATCGATGCCATGGTCGCCGCTGCCGATGACAAGTACAGCGACGAGGAAGTGAAGGTCATTGAGCGGTCGGCCTGCCCGACCTGCGGTTCATGCTCCGGCATGTTCACCGCCAATTCCATGAACTGCCTGACGGAGGCGCTGGGCCTGTCGCTGCCCGGCAACGGCACCACCCTGGCCACCCATGCCGACCGCCGTGGCCTGTTCGAAGAGGCCGGTCGCCGCATCGTCGGTCTGGCCAAGCGCTATTACGAGCAGGATGATGTAGGCGTGCTGCCGCGTTCCATCGCGACATTCGAGGCGTTCGAGAATGCCATCGCGCTGGACATCGCCATGGGCGGTTCCACCAATACCGTGCTGCACCTGCTTGCCGCCGCGCATGAGGGTGAGGTGAATTTCACCATGGCGGATATCGACCGCCTGTCGCGCCGCGTCCCCAATATCTGCAAGGTCGCCCCCGCTGTCGCCGATGTGCATATCGAGGATGTGCACCGGGCCGGTGGCATCATGTCGATCCTGGGTGAGCTGGCGCGTGGTGGCCTGCTGCATACCGATGTGAAGCGCGTGGATGCCGACAGCCTGGCCGAGGCACTGGCCCGCTGGGACGTGGCGCAGACCAACAATCCCGAGGTTGCGCATTTCTTCAAGGCGGCACCCGGCGGCGTGCGCACCACGGTGGCCTTCAGCCAGGCCAGCCGTTATCAGGAACTGGACCTGGACCGCGCCACGGGCGTCATCCGCTCTGTCGACAATGCCTTCTCCAAGGATGGCGGTCTGGCGGTGCTGTTCGGCAATCTGGCGGAAGAAGGCTGTATCGTAAAGACGGCGGGCGTCGATGCCTCCGCCCTGGTCTTCGCCGGCCCGGCCCGCGTGTTCGAAAGCCAGGATGCCGCCGTCAGCGCCATTCTGGGCAACCGGATCCAGGCCGGCGATGTCGTCCTGATCCGGTATGAGGGGCCGAAGGGCGGGCCGGGCATGCAGGAAATGCTGTATCCGACCAGCTATCTGAAGTCGAAGGGTCTGGGCAAGGTCTGTGCCCTGATCACCGATGGCCGCTTCTCTGGCGGCACCTCGGGCCTGTCCATCGGCCATGCCAGCCCGGAAGCCGCAGAAGGCGGCACCATCGGTCTGGTGGAGGAGGGCGACCGGATCGAGATCGACATCCCCAACCGCCGCATCCATCTGGCCGTGTCGGATGAGGAACTGGCCCGTCGCCGCGCGGCGGAAGAATCCAAGGGCGTGGATGCCTGGCAGCCGTCGGCCCCGCGTGAACGCGTCGTGTCCCAGGCACTGAAGGCCTATGCCGCCCTGACCACGTCCGCCGCCAGGGGTGCTGTGCGTGACGTCGGGCAACTGACGCGGCGGAAGTAAGCGGGTCTGATGTAATGGTTAGGGGGGCCGTTTGGTCCCCCTTTTTTTTGTCTCATTGCCAGCCTTTGCTGCTCACTCCTCTCCCCCAAACCACACAAACATCACGCTGTCGCCCACACTGACGGCAACCCACGCGGCTTCTGCATCGGCGATCATCGGTGTCATCACCGGTTCGTCGTCCAGAACAAGGGGGGTGTAACCATCCATGGGCATCTCCTGATGTAAAAGGGTGGAGGAGGACCAGATAAGACAAAGCACCGCCCACCCCTGTCGCGGAGGCGGAACGGTGCGTTGTCATCCTGGGATCGGGTGCGGGGTCCGGGTGCGGGCCGGACCTAGCCATTGTTTCATCGTGTGATTGACGGTCCCGATGAAAGCGTCGGGACCGTCAATCACACTGTAAGGCAATGGGAGAGAGCGCCCACCATCGCCTATTCTGTTTGTCTGAAAGGGCCCCGTGACCGGTACGATCCGGCGGGGTCGGCGATCCATCGCGCCGTCCACCGGCTTTCCGCCGCCCCCTCCCATCCAGCGCGGAGAGTGGCAGAAAGGTTCCAGCCTGGGGGGCCAAGAGCCAAGGGAAGGATGCAGCCCCTTCCCCCGGCAGACCCGCCACCCTGTTCAGGAAGGGCAGCGGATCAATTTGAGAAACTGGGAACCGGTCAATGGAACTGATCGGTCTCGGTGCTGTCCTTCATGGCGGTGGTCGAAGACGTACCGCCAGAGATGGCAACCGCCACAGCGTCGAAATAGCCGGTGCCCACTTCGCGCTGGTGCTTCACGGCAGTGAAGCCCTGCTCGACCGCAGCGAATTCACGCTGCTGCATCTCGGAGTAGGCGGCCATGCCGCGTTCCTTGTAGCCCTTGGCCAGTTCGAAGGTGGCCAGGTTCAGGCTGTGGAAGCCCGCCAGGGTCACGAACTGATACTTGTAGCCCATGGCCCCCAACTCGGCCTGGTACTTGGCGATGGTCGCGTCGTCCAGGTTGGCCTTCCAATTGAAGGAGGGCGAGCAATTATAGGCCAGCATCTTGCCGGGGAACTTCTTGTGCACGGCCTCGGCGAAGCGGCGCGCCTCGTCCAGGTTCGGCTTGGAGGTTTCCCACCACATCAGGTCGGAATAGGGGGCATATTCCAGGGCACGGGCGATGCAGTAATCGACACCGACACCCTTCTTGATGCGGAAGAAGCCTTCCGGCGTGCGGTCATTGCGGTCGATGAAGGGGTGGTCGCGCTCATCCACGTCGCTGGTGATCAACTGGGCCGACTCGGCGTCGGTGCGGGCAACCACCAGGGTCGAGGTGCCACAGACATCGGCGGCCAGACGACCGGCATTCAGGGTACGGATGAACTGCTGGATCGGGATCAGCACCTTGCCGCCCAGATGGCCGCACTTCTTTTCCGATGCCAACTGGTCTTCGAAGTGAACGGCAGCCGCACCGGCCTCGATCATGCCCTTCATCAGTTCAAACGCGTTCAGCGGGCCACCAAAGCCGGCTTCGGCATCGGCGATGATGGGCGCGAACCAGTAGGTGTCGCCCTTGCCCTCGGCGGTCTGGATCTGATCGGCGCGCTGGAAGGCATTGTTGATGCGCTTCACAACGGCGGGAACGGAATTGGCGGGGTACAGCGACTGGTCGGGATACATTTGCCCCGCCAGATTGGCATCCGCCGCGACCTGCCAGCCCGACAGATAGATGGCTTCCAGGCCGGCTTTGACATGCTGCAAAGCCTGATTGCCCGTAAACGCGCCCAGCGTGTGGACATAGGGGCGGGTGTGCAGCAGTTCCCACAAGCGCCGGGCGCCCATTTCGGCCAACGTGTACTCAATCTTCACCGACCCGGACAGGCGGCGCACATCCTCAGCCGTGAAGTCGCGCTTGATACCGTCATAGCGCTTGGCGTGGATGGCGGCGAGATCGATGCTCTGGGTCTGGTCCAACGGGGACATGTCTTAACTCCTGGCCTGGTGGGGCTCTCTGGTGTCTCGTGCGGGCTGCTTTTTGTTTCCGCCACCTTGTTCCCGATACCGGGTTTGGTGTGCAGTGCAGCGCCGTTGAGGTGAACATGGACCCAGGACATAAAATGATCAATAGAGTGAATTTCGTAAAATAGTATTGCTGTCACAGTCTGTAATGCCAATTGCTGTCATGTTGTAAAGTCTGTAAATTGACAGAGTGACGCGGCGGGGGATTGTGCCATGAGAAGCATCGCGGACAAGCTGGGGTTCAAGCCGGGCAAGCGTGCCTGGGTGCTGGATGTCCCCGGAAATCTTCGGGAAATCATCGGTTTGCCGACCGAACGGCCCGATGGCGATATCGACCTGCTGCTGGGCTTTGCCGTGGATGTCGCAGCCCTTGGTGCCCTGGCCGGCCGCATGCTGCCGATTTACAAACGTGGCGGCGCCTTCTGGGTGGCGCATCCCAAGAAAAGCGGGTCGATCCGAAGCGATCTATCCCGCGATGCGGGATGGGACCATCTGACCCGCGAAGGCATGATCCCGGTGACCCAGATCGCGATTGACGATGACTGGTCCGCCCTTCGGTTCCGCTATCGGGACGAGGTGAAAGTGATTACGCGGAAGGAAGGCTGACCCCATGTCCGACAAGAAGGCCATGCTGGGCCATAAGGTCCGCCGTCTGCGCCGTGATCTGAAGATGACACAGGCACAGATGGCAGAGGAGATCGGGGTCTCCCCCTCCTATCTGAACCTGATCGAGGCGAACCAGCGTCCCCTGACGGTACCGTTGCTGCTGAAGATCGCGTCGGTCTATGGCATCGACATGGCCAGCTTTGCGGAGGATGACGAGACGCGGCTGGTGGCGTCCCTGCGCGAGGTGTTTGCTGATCCCCTGTTCGACGCCGGCGACATCAAGGCCCAGGACATGAAGGAGGTGGCCGCCGCCGCGCCCAATCTGGGCCATGCCATCGTGTCGATGTACCGCGCCTATCGCGAGGCGCGGGAGGATCTGGGGGCGCTGGCCGAAAAGGTGGCCGACCGCGACAAGTTGCAGGTCATGGGCGCCCAGGCCTTCCCGCAGGAGGAAGTGTCGGAATTCTTCCAGGCCGAACAGAACCATTTCCCCGATCTGGAGATCGCAGCCGAGAGCCTGTGGATTGATGGCGATCTGGACAGCGGCAATCTCTATGGCACGCTGTCGGCGCATTTGCAGAAGAAGCACGGGGTGCGCGTTCGCTTGATGCCCATTGATGTGATGGGTGGGGCCATCTGCCGTTATGACCGGCATTCCAAACGGGTGCTGATCTCCGAAATGCTGGACCCGGCGGGCCGCACCTTCCAGCTGGCCAGTCAGGCGGCCCTGCTGGGTCAGGCGGCCCTGCTGGATGCCGCCGTTTCACGCGGGTCGTTCAGCCACGAGGAATCGCGGCGGCTGGCGCGGGTGGGGTTGGCCAATTACTTCGCATCGGCCCTGATGATGCCTTATGGACGCTTTCTGACGGCGGCAAAGGAGGTGCGGTATGATGTGGAAATCCTGTCCCGCCGCTTTGTCGCCAGTTATGAGCAGGTCTGCCACCGGCTGACGGCGCTACAACGGCCAGGGGCCAAGGGCGTGCCCTTCTTTTTCGCTCGTGTCGATCCCGCTGGCAATATGTCGAAACGGTTCAGCGCGGCACCCGGCTTCCATTTCGCGCGTTTTGGCGGCGCCTGCCCGCGCTGGAACCTGCATGATGCCTTCCGGCGGCCAGGCGAAATCCAGACGCAGCTGGCCCGCATGCCCGACGGCACCGCCTTCTTCTCCATCGTCCGCACGGTGGAAAAGCCGGGTGGCGGCTGGAAACAGCCGGCGCGGCAATTCGCGGTGGCCATCGGCTGCGATCTGGCGCATGCGGCACAGCTGACCTATGCCGACGGTCTGGACCTGTCCAACATGGACGCGGCCACGCCCATCGGGGTCAATTGCCGCGTCTGCCCGCGTCTGGACTGCACCCAGCGCGCCTTCCCGCCGCTGTCCCACCGTTTGGCGGTGGATGAACATATCAGGGGCGTGTCGAGCTATGTCAGCGTGGGGGCGGTGTAATCACCGTGTCGAGTATGCCCTGACGGCATCCCCGAACGCGGTCAGCAGGGCCGCGTAGGGCGGGTTCTCCCAGAAGCGCCATTCCGGGTGCCATTGCACGCCCATGGCAAAGCCGGGCCCGCCCGTATAACGCACGCCCTCGATCTGCCCGTCGGGGGCCACGGCCTCGATGGCCAGATCGTCGGCAATGCGGTCGATCCCCTGCTGATGCAGGGAATTCACCATCATTTCCCCCACGCCCGTGATGCGGGCGAATTCACCGCCTTGTGTCAGGGTCACGGGATGGACGGGTGCATATTGCACCTCCACCGGTGCCTCCTTCGGCTCCCGATGGTCCATGCGGCCCGGCACCTCCTGGATACGCGGGTGAAGCGTGCCGCCCAGCGCCACGTTCAGTTCCTGAAACCCGCGGCACACCGCGAAGACTGGCATGCCGCGCGCCAGGGCGCCTTTCAGCAGCGGCAGGGTGGTGGCGTCGCGGGCGGGGTCCAGG
>JAEMSB010000297.1 GCA_016463045.1 Niveispirillum sp. | reverse complement strand
TCCGAAAGCCATGCGCTCCGAATTCATGCAGTCACAATCCTGGCGTTGAGGCGGACAGCATAACAGGAACCGCGCGCAAAGTCAGCATTCCGGGACGTTCACGGCCAGCCCGCCCAGGGATGTTTCCTTGTAATGTTCGCTCATATCGGCGCCGGTGCGGCGCATGGTTTCGATGACGCGGTCGAGCGAAACATGGTGGGAGCCGTCGCCCATCATGGCCAGACGGGCGGCATCCACCGCCTTGATGGCGCCCATGGCATTGCGTTCGATGCAGGGGATCTGCACCAGCCCGCCGATGGGATCGCAGGTCAGGCCCAGATTATGCTCCATGCCGATCTCGGCGGCGTTTTCGATCTGCGCCGCCGTGCCCCCCAGCGCGGCAACCAGGGCACCGGCGGCCATGGAACAGGCCACGCCCACTTCGCCCTGGCACCCGACCTCGGCGGCAGAGATGCTGGCATTACGCTTGTACAGACCGCCGATGGCGGCGGCGGTCAGCAGGAAGCGGTGGCGACCCTCCCGGCTTCCATTGCAGAACCGGTCATAATAGCGCAGGACCGCCGGCACCACGCCCGCCGCGCCATTGGTGGGGGCCGTCACCACCTTGCCCCCGGCGGCATTTTCCTCATTCACGGCCAGGGCCCAGAGATTGATCCAGTCCAGCACAGACAGGGGATCGGTCAGCATCCGTTCCTGACGCGCCACCAGATCGCGGTGCAGGCGCCCGGCCCGGCGCTTAACCTTCAACCCGCCCGGCAAGAAACCATCCTGGCGCATGCCACGGTCGGTGCAGGCCTCCATCGCGGCCCAGATGCCGTCCAGGCCGGCGCGTACCTCTGCTTCCGGCTTTGTCGCGCATTCGTTCGCCAGGATGATGTCGGGGATCGACAGGCCCGTCGCTGCCGCAATGGACAGCAGGCCATCGGCGGTTTCGTAATAATGCGGGGGCGGGGTAGGGCCATCGCTGCTGCCATCGCCCTGGTTCTGCCGCGCCTCATCCTCGTCCAGGACGAAGCCGCCGCCGATGGAATAATAGGTGCGCGCCGCTACCAGCGTGCCATCGGCATCAAAGGCGCGCAGCAGCATGCCGTTGGGATGGAAGGGCAGGCGTTCCGACCCGCGCCATTCGATATCGCGCGCCGGGTCGAAGCTGATCTCCTTCACGCCACCCAAGGGCAGGCGGTGATTATCGGTCACCGACCGGACCAGCGCCTCTGCCGCGTCGGGATCGACGCTGGCCGGTTGAAATCCTGCCAGACCCGTGATGGCGGCGCTGTCGGTGGCATGCCCGCGCCCCGTCAGGGCCAGCGAGGCATAGAGCGTGACAGTCACACGCTCCGTATGGGCCAGCCAGCCCGTTTCGGCCAGCCGGGCGGTGAAGCGGAAGGCGGCGGTCATGGGGCCCATGGTGTGCGAGCTGCTGGGCCCGACGCCGATCTTGAACAGGTCGAAGACGCTGATGGTCATGATGGATTGCTTATTCTTATGGTTGTGACAGGCGAATGTGCGGCCCCGTCCGGTGGGGCGCCGGGCGTTGTGTCAGGTGTTCTGGCGTGCGGACAATGCATCGCGGGGCATGGCTTTCCTTTCCCACCGCCGGGGTGGTTGGTTGCATGCCCCATCCGTATCTGGGCCTGAGAGTTTCGCCATCGGTGCGGCATGCGCCGGCGGCTTTCTCCTTCGGCGGGGCGGGGTGGCATTGCCATCCCGTCCACTCTTCGGATGTCATCGGCCCCATGCGGTTCGGGTGCCTGAGAGATTCCGGGGCGGTTGCTCCTTCGGCGGCGGCTTTATCCGCGCTCTCCCGCATGGGTGTGGGCATGATCTGGCCCGACTGGCCCCTCCGGGTCAAGTGGTTCCGTCAGGGGATCGTTTGACCTTTTTGCGCATAAGGTAACGGGCATATGACCATGGTGCCTTGACGGAGCGACCGGTCACGGTTGTACTGGCTTCCATATTGGAAAACAGGGTTAACGGGGGTGCTGTATGGAGGGGATCAGCAAACTGGCCGGTGAGGAACGGGCCGCCGCCTTCTGGGGACCCGACCCGACGCCGCCGGTCAGTCCCAGGACACTGGATATCCTGTTCCTGCATCCCAAGACCCTGGTCGATAGCTGGCCCATTCCCGTCGATACGCTGGGCGAGATGGTGAAGATGCCCAGTGCTGTCTATCCCATCCTGGTTTCCTCCATCGCCGACCTGTCCATCGATTACGAGATTTTCGATGGCTATGTCGCGCGCGAAACCTTCGCCGCGTACAAGCGCCGGCTGGCCAAGCCCGACATTATCTGCATCAGCGTGATGACATCGCTGAAGGCCATGGACACGGAAATGACCATCCGTCTGGCCCGCGAACTGAACCCCACGGTCAAGATCATCCTGGGTGGCAACCATGCCAGCGCCTGGCCCGAACGCTGGCTGGCGCTGGGCGCGGATTATATTGTGGTGAAGGAGGGGGAGATCCCCTTCCGCCGCCTGATCCAGCATCTGACGGGCTGGCAGGTGGACTTGGTCAATGTGCCGAACCTGTGGTGGAAGAATGCGGACGGAGCGGCACAGAAATCCAGCGCACAACTGCCCCTGATCGACATCAACAAGGCACCGGTCCCGGATTGGAGCCGGTTTGATTTCGCGCCCTATGGCATGGGCATGACCCAGGGTTTTGCCGCCGCCGTGGAAATCTCACGCGGCTGTCCACAGCGCTGCGACTTCTGCAACATCAACAAGTTCTGGGACTATAAGCAGCGCTACAAGTCGGTGGAGCGGGTGTTGGAGGAACTGACGGCCCTGCATGCCAAGGGGGTGCGGGAATTCATCTTCACCGACGATAATTTCGGCGGCGACCACCGGCACACGATCAAGCTTCTGGAAGGCATGGTGGAGCGGGGGCTGGACATGCGCTGGGGCAGCTTCCTGCGCGGCGACACGGTGACCAAGACACCCGGCTTCGAGGTGCTGGCCGCGAAGGCCGGCCTGCGCTTTTGCATGATGGGCATTGAGAGCCTGGACCCGGCCTGGCTGAAATCCCACCGCAAGGGGGTGCGGGCTTCTGACGTGGTGGGCATGTATTCGGATGTCTATAAGCGGCTGAACAGTCAGGGCATCTATGTCGTTGGCCTGTTCATTTCGCCGGCACAGGGGGAACGTACCGATTTCTCCGGCACCGGTGCCTGCGGCGTGGTCTGCGACTACCACTATTCAGCCAACCTGATCGCGCAGAAGGGCAGCCTGCTCTATGACGAGTATCTGGCCCGCAACGCGGTCGGCAAGGATATGTTCTATCACGACTGGAACCTGTCCAGCATCGTGCTGAACGATGGGCGGGTGCAGAAGAACCAGAAATCGCTGTGGGATGAGGTGAAGGAGGCCTTCACCGGCTATGGCATGCGCTCCGCCCTGTTCGGGTCGCGCTTTGCCCGGCGGTTCCGCTGGCGTCCCATCTTTGTCGTGGGTGAACGCATGCTGTGTACGACGCCGGGCGACCTGAAACGCTGGCGGTTGGCGCGGGACAAGAGCCTGGGCCTGCAGGAACGGCAGGACCGCATTCTGGAAACGGCGCTGGGGGATGAGAAAATCCGGCGGCTGGCGAAGCGCCGGTTCTGGATCAGCCCGCTTTCCCTGCGCACGGGCCTGTGGCGGGGTACGGCGAAGCGGGCTACGCTGCCCCCATCCATCTGACCTACGGAAGATCATCGCCATGACCTTCGAAAAGCTGCGGTTTGAACGCGACGGTCGGGTAGCGTTGATCACCCTGAACCGGCCAGAGGCGCAGAACGCCATCGACCGGGGGCTGAACGCCGAACTGCACGCGGTGTGGGAGCAGTTTGCCCGTGATGACGGTCTGGACGTCGCGGTGCTGACCGGGGCGGGCAGGGCCTTCTGTGCGGGGGCCGATCTGGCTGACTATATTCCGCAATTCCTGGAAGGTGACATGCTGACGGTGCGCGCCAATGTACCCACGGGTCTGGGTGGCATTACGCGGGGGCAGCACCGTCTGGCCAAGCCGGTGATCGGGGCCGTCAATGGCTGGGCGCTGGCGGGCGGGTTCGAACTGGCGCTGGCCTGCGATATCCGCATTGCGGCGGAAGGGGCGAAGTTCGGGTCCTATGAAATCCATCGCGGGTTCCATCATGGCGATGGCGGCATCGTGCGCATGGTGCAGAGCATCGGGGTGGCACGGACCATGGATATCGTCCTGACGGGCCGCGATGTGACAGCGGCGGAGGCGCTTTCCATCGGCCTGATCAGCCAGGTGGTGGCAGCGGAGATGCTGCTGCCCACGGCGATGGAAATGGCGGGCCGTATTGCCGGCAAAAGCCAAGTGGCGATACGGTCGGCCAAGGAGACCATCCTGGAAGTCGCGGGCCGCACACTGGACGATGCGTTGCGGCTGGAGGCGCTGTACGGCTATTCCAGCGGGGATGTGCGGGAAGTGAAGCGCCAGCTGGAGCAGTTTTTCGCTAAGTCCCGTCTCAGCAAGACTTAAACTGTCCATTTATTGATAGCGGGCTATGCCATCCTGTCTTGCAACCTGTGACATGTCATGTTCTGATACATCCAATGATATGACAGACCGGGATAAGGTCGGGGTGGAACGGGCATGGCGCCGTCGGAATCGCCGCTGAAACTGTCGGACGAGATACAGCGCGATACGCGCACCATCCTGTTTCGCGGCACCTATGGCGCCGACAGCCAGCCCGTGCGGGTGCGTGTCCCGGCCCTGCGGCAGGCCCGCGATATCGCCGCCATCCACCGTGAACATGACATGCTGGCCCGGTTCGTATCGGCCCGCATCGATGCAGTTCTGGCCCTGACTGAGTCTGCGCATGGGCCGACCCTGGTGCTGGCCGACCGGTCGGAGACCTGTCTGGGCGACCTGATCCCCGTGGGTGGCATGTCGCTCGACCGGTTCCTGCCGCTGGCCCATGACATGGCCGTCGCGGTGGAGGAGGTGCATGCCGGCGACATGGTCCATCGCGACATCCGGCCCGCCAGTTTCTGGGTGGCGGATGCCAACGGGTCCGTCCGGCTTGGCAATTTCTGCCGCGCCTCCCTGGTCCCGAACGAGGCGGCGCTGGGCCTGGGTGCCGGGCGGCTGGATGGTGATCTGCGCTATCTGTCGCCAGAACAGACGGGGCGCATGAACCGCGTCGTCGATTACCGCAGCGACCTCTATTCGCTGGGGCTTTGCTATTACGAGATGCTGACGGGGCAACTGCCCTTCAATGCCGGCGATGCGGTCGGCTGGGTCCATTGCCATATCGCGCGGGAACCACGGCCCATCCGCGATCTGCGCCCCGACCTTGCCGAGCCGTTGGCCGATCTGGTCATGCGTCTGCTGGCCAAGGCGGCGGAGCAGCGCTACCAGCAGGCGGCCACCCTGAAATCGGACCTGGCGACCGCCATGCTGGAATGGCGGGCCACGGGCCGGATCATCCGGTTCCAACCATCACGTGGCGACCGCCCGCGACAGCTGGTCCTGCCGCAGCGTCTGTTCGGGCGCGACCAGGAGGTGGGGCAACTGGTCGGCGCGTTTGAGCGGACCTGTGAGGGCGATGTCGAACTGCTGGCGGTAGCCGGCGGATCGGGCATCGGCAAATCGGTGCTGGTGCGCGAGGTGCAGCGGCCCCTGACGGCACGGCGCGGCTATTATGCCGAGGGCAAGTTCGACCAGCTGCGCCGCGACGTGCCCTTTCTGGCCCTGATCCAGCCGTTGCGCGATCTGGTCAAACAGGTGCTGACCGAACCGCCAGAGGTGCTGGCCCATTGGGCGGCGCGGCTGTCGCGCGCGCTGGGCCGCAATGCCGCCGTGCTGGCGCAGGCGCTGCCGGAACTGGAACTGGTGCTGGGGCCGCAAGCGGCACCGCAACCGCTGCCGCCCATCCAGGCGCAGAACCGGTTCCAGCAGACGGTATCGGCCTTCCTTCTGGAATTTGCCGGGGCGGAGCATCCGCTGGTCCTGTTCCTGGACGATCTGCAATGGGCCGATGTGGCCTCGCTGAAGCTGCTGGAAAGCCTGCTGGTTGATCCGGAGGCGCATCACCTGCTGGTGATTGGGGCCTTTCGGGATCAGGAGGTGGATGGCGGCCACCCGCTGACCCGCATGCTGGATCTGGTCGGGCGCAGCATCAATGTCACCACCATCGTGCCGCAACCGCTGGGTGTCGATCATGTCCGCGCCTGGCTGGTCGAGGCGCTGGGCAGTGACGATGCGGAAATGGGG
>JAEMSB010000296.1 GCA_016463045.1 Niveispirillum sp. | reverse complement strand
TCCAGGCCCAGCGTTGATGCCAGCGCCGTGATACGGTCGGGGTCATCCAGCAAGACGAAGGGCGGCACTGATGCCGCCCCGCGTTCCATCCAGGCCTTCAGGGCGATGTCGCCGCCGATGCCTGCCGGTTCCCCCATGGTCAGGCCCAGTGGCGCCGCCATGGCTTACATCCTGGTCTCGATGGTGGCGTTCCGGCGCAGGTCGCGCAGGTACCGGCGCTGTTGCAGATCCATGCGTTCCTGGAACAGGGCGCTGCGCACCTGATCGGGCGGCGGCAGGCTGCCTTCCGGCACCACACGGTCGCAGACCATCAGCAGCATGGCGCCACGGTCGGTCATCAGCGGGGCCGTCGCCTGACCCACGCCCAGCGCGCTCACCATCTGCCCGATCTGTTCGGGGATGTCGCCCAGGCGGGTCAGCGGCTGGGTGAAGACCTGCGACCCCGGCACGGCCTGCGTGGCCTGTTCCAGGGCTTCACAGCCGCGTGCCTGCTCGCTCACCTGCTTGGCGGCGTCGAAGGCCGCGTCCTGCTGGGCCTGCGCCTCACCGGCGATGGGCACCACGAACTGGCGGATGGCAATCTGGATATTCTTGGGGTCACCCGCAGCCACGATACGCTGATCACGCAGCCACAGAATGTGGTAGCCGGCCGAACCACGGATCGGGCGGGAGAACTGGCCCTTCTGCATCTGCTGCAACGACCGGTCCAGATTGTCTTCCAGCTGACCCTGCTGAATCCAACCCAGGTCACCGCCGCTGGCCGCACCGGCCGATTGCGAGAACTGGCGCGCAACGGCGCTGAAATTCGCACCCCGGCCGATCTGTTCCACCAGACGCTCACCCAGGCGCAGAACCTCGGCTTCACTGGTGCTGCTGTCGACGGCCAGGAAAATCTCTGCGACCTGATATTCCGGCTTACCGGCATTGGCGCGGATACGCTCGATATAGGCGTTCACTTCGCTGTCGGGCACGGTGACCTGCTGGCGCACCACCCGCTGCACGACCTTGCTCCAGGCGATCTGGGCCAGCATCTGCTGACGCATGGTGTTCCAGGGCACGCCGGCCTGGGCCAGGGCGGCCTTCAACTGCTCCAGATCCATGCGGTTGCGCTGTGCGGCGGCTTCCAGATCCTCGCTCAGCTCATCCTCGGTGACCGTCAGGTTGCGCTCGCGCGCTTCCTGGATCTGCAAGGCTTCGTCCGTCAGCAAACGGATAACCTGCGGCAGCAGGCGTTGGCGCGTCTCGGCATTGTCGGGAAGGCCGGAGGATACGATGGCCAGCTGCAACCGGCCTTCCACGTCGGCGACCGTGATCGGTTCCTCGTTCACGATGGCGGCGATACGGCCCAACTGGCCCTGGGCCCCGTTGGCGCCCTGCGCCATCACGGCCACAGGCGCGGACAGCAGGGCGATGGACAGGGCGGTCGCCCCCAGCAGGGCGTTGCGCGCAAGGCTTTTCATGGTCGGTCGGATCACAGGCTGCATCATGGGGCGTTCTTATAGAGGCTTGCAGGGCTAAACGCAAAGCGTACCGCTGTTCATCCATCTTCGGTGTGAAGAAGGGCGGCGGCGGACAGCATCACCGTCACCCCGGCGGGCGCCCAGGCAGCCATGATCACGGGCACCGCACCCGACAGGCCCAGGGCCATGATCACGTCCTTGACGATGAACAGCAGCAGGGCGGTGACGATCCCGGCCCCCACTATGGTCAGGGTGCCGCCACCGCGCATCTGCCGAAGGGAGAAGGCCGCCGCCAGCAGCACCATGGCCGCATAGAAGAAAGGCTGTGCCAGCAAAACATGCCAATGCAGACGGTGTCTTACCGGTGACAGGCCCGTCAGTTCCAGCGTGCGGATGAAGTCCGGCAATTGCCAGAAGGACAGTGTGTCGGGGCTGGCAAAGCTGTTCTGGATGCGCTGTTCGGTAAGGTCTGTGGGCAGGCGATAGCGTGCCAGGAAACGGGCCGGCTCCCCCGGTTCATTGTACCAGACCTCGCTCAGGTCCCAGTATCCGGGCACCAGTTCGGCGGATGCCGCATCCAGACGGGCCGACAGTTTTTGCCCCGGCGTGGACAGCAGCACCATGACGCGCCGCATCTCCAGCGTGCCGGGCACCACCGACTCCGCATGAATGCGATAGGCCCCTTCCGGCGTCAGCTGTGTCAGCCACAGGCCGGACCGCCCGACATCCAGGGAGGATGTCTGGCCACGCAGATACCGGTTCTCCAGCTTTTCATACCGGGTCAGCATGGCGGCGAAGATCGGGTTAAGTATGGTGACCAGCAGCACGCCGATGATCATGGCCCAGGCAAGCACGGGGGCCGTGAACTGCCATACGCTGATCCCACTAGCCCGCGCCACCACCAGCTCATGCGTGCGGGTCAGGCGCCAGAATGTGTACATGGCGCCAAACAGCACGACGAAGGGCAGCACCTCCTGCCCGATCTCCGGCAGTTTCAGCAGGCCCATGGTCACGACGATATCAAAGGTCGCTTCCGGCCTGTTGGCGGCACGGCGCAGCAACTCGACCGTGTCCAGCAGATAGACCAGGGCCAGCAGTGAACCAAGCCCCGCCGCAAACCACAGCAGGAACTGACGCCCGATATAAAGGGAAAGGGTGGCAAACAGACGCATCAGCTCACCCCGTTGCCAGGGGCGGCGGGCAGGGAACGGCCCATGCCATCGCGCCGCAGATACCAGAGACAGAGCGGTACAGGCGCCAGCACGAACAGGTACAGCAGGCCCGCCAGTACCGGCACCTTGCCGATTAGGCTGACAATGCCCAGAACGGCGGCCTGCAATACCAGGGCGCCAACAGCGGCAATGGTAATGCGCCTTCCACGGCCCCGGCGGGAAAACTCACCCGGTAGCAGGGCTGCCAACGCGATGGTGGCAAAGGACAGGACCAGGAAAGGACTGGCCAGCCGGTTATGGAGTTCCGCCCGCAACCGTCCGGCAAAGCGGCGGTCGATCGGGTCATTCTCATCAGGTGTCCAGAGCTGTTCCAGGGTCCGTTCGCGCGGCTCCACCCAGCGGGGTGCCAATTCACGGCGCAGCGACTGCAAATCCACGGCGTAGCGTTCGAATTCCAGCCATTCGGCCTTGCCCGTGGCCTCCGTGAACTTGCTCTGCGTGCCATCATGGACCAGGACGCGGGGCGTACCATCTGCATCCGTGATGGTGCCGCTGGCCGCGACAATGGTGGTCATGATGCCCGGCTGCCGCCCGTCATGGATCAGGATATCCTCCAGCGATCCATCGGGTAGCCGGTCGCGGATATAGATAGTCAGCTTGTCCGACAACTCGTTGAACGTCCCCTCACGCAGCAGCATGGCCGACACGTCGCTGCGCACCGATTGGCGCAGCGCCACCAGGCTGCGCTGCGCCGCCGGACCCAGCCAGACGGACAACATGAAACAGAGCATGGTGCCAACCAGCGCCAGGATAAGGACGGGCCGCGCCAGCGCCATGGGGCCCAGGCCGGCGGCGCGCATCACCACCAGCTCGCTATCCTGCGTCAGGCGATTATAGGTGAACAGCACCGCTGTCAGAACGCCGAAGGGCAAGACGATTGACAGGAAGGTGGGGAAGGACAGCAGCGCCAGATGCGCAAACGCGCCGAAGCCTGCCCCCCCTTCCACCACCAGTTCGACAAGGCGCAGCGACTGCGTCAGCCAGATGGCCGCCGACAGGGCACCTGTCACCACGATTGTGGCCAGGAACAGGTTGCGCAGAAGGTAACGGTTGATCTGAGACATGTTTTCCCAAAGGGTCGGGCACCGTACCGGCCCTGCATCCACCATACAACGTATCGCCCGATTACGACCTGTTCGTGGCGGACCGACAGATTTTGGCCCAAGGTGACCTTGACATGGGTACGTGGCTGTTCTTTATCGACTCCTTGCCATGCACACAACCGCCGGCGCCACAATTCGCCGGTTCAACAAAAAGAGAGCACCGGAATGAAAATCGCCTTCGCTTCGCCCGGTACGCCGAAATCCGGCATCCTGGCCGTCACTGTCTCCGCCGACCGCGCGCTGGGCGCCTTGGGGCGTGATCTGGACCAGAAGACCGGCGGCCTGCTGACCCGCGCCATGGAACAGGGCCGTTTCAAGGGCAAGGCAGAAGAGGTGCTGAACCTCGTAGCGCCCACCGGCCTGGACGTTTCCCGCCTGCTGCTGGTCGGCATTGGCGCACCTGGTGAGTTTGACGGCAATGCTGCCAACAATGTCGGTGCCGCCGCCTGGGCCGCCGCACAGAACACGGGCGAGGCTGATCTGGCCGTGGCGCTGGATGCCCATGAGGGGCTGACGGGCGATGCGGGTGAACTGGCCGCCGAGGTCGCGTTCGGCGCCGTCCTGCGTTCCTATCGCTTCGACAAGTACCGCACGACCCTGTCCGACGACAAGAAGCCGTCGATCAAGAAGGTGACGGTGCAGACCGACGCCGCCAAGGCCGCCAAGAAGGTTTGGGAGAAGCTGGAAAAGGTCGCCGACGGCATCTTCGTGACCCGCGATGTCGTGTCCGAACCGCCGAATGTCATCTATCCGGAGACGCTGGCCGACCGCTGCGTCGAACTGTCCAAGCTGGGCCTTGAGGTCGAGGTGCTGGACGAGAAGAAGATGAAGAAGCTGAACATGGGCGCGCTGCTGGGCGTGGGCCAGGGTTCGGTGCGTCCGCCGCGTCTGGTGATCATGAAGTGGAATGGCGGCGCCAAGGATGAGGCACCGGTGGCCTTTGTCGGCAAGGGCATCACCTTCGACACCGGCGGCATCTCCATCAAGCCCGCCGCCAATATGGACGAGATGAAGTGGGACATGGGCGGTTCCGGCACCGTCATCGGCCTGATGGCCGTGCTGGCCGGGCGCAAGGCCAAGGTCAACGCCGTCGGCGTTGTCGCCCTGGCCGAGAACATGCCCGACGGCAATGCCCAGCGTCCGGGCGACGTGGTCACCACCATGTCGGGCCAGACCATCGAAGTGCTGAACACTGACGCCGAAGGCCGCCTGGTGCTGGCCGACGCGCTCTGGTACTGCCAGGATCAGTTCAAGCCCAAATTCATGGTCGATCTGGCCACCCTGACCGGTGCCATCATCGTCAGCCTGGGCAATGAACATGCCGGGCTGTTCTCCAACAGCGACGATCTGGCCGCCAAGCTGACCGAGGCTGGTCTGAAGACGGGTGAGAAGCTGTGGCGTCTGCCGCTGTCGCCTGCCTATGACAAGGATATCGACAGCGACGTGGCCGATGTGAAGAACATTGGCCGCCCCATGAATGCCGGTTCCATCATCGGGGCGCAGTTCCTGCAGCGCTTCGTGAACAAAGTGCCGTGGGCGCATCTGGACATCGCCGGCACCGCCTGGGCCAAGGCCGACAAGGGCATGGTGCCGAAGGGTGCCACGGCTTTCGGCGTGCGCCTGCTGGATAAGCTGGTCGCCACGCATTACGAAGGCTGATATCTGTTAGATGGTCAGGGGCCGGCGGAATGGCCGGCCCCTTTTCTACAGTGATTTTCCGACGGAGAAGGTTTCATGCGTCGTTCGGCCCTTGCTCTCTCCCTTGCCCTGCTGGTTTCCCCGCTGGCCTTGCTGCCGGCCACCCTTGCAACGGCCCAGGAGCCTGTCATCAAGCCGAACAGCCAGATGGTGGACGTTCTTCCCGGTGGCCATGATGGCTGGAAGAAGAGCGAGGTCCGCACTGCGGGCGGTGCCTTGCCGATGTATTCTGCCGCCACTGCGGAAGCCTCTTACCGCAAGGGCAAGGTCGAGGTCGTGGTAGGGGCGGCGCGCAGCCCGACACTGTTCAAGGCCGTCACGGGCTCCATCAAGGTGCCCAGCACGCTGCCACCCAACGGCACGGTTGAGGTACTGCATGGCAAGCGTGCCATCGTCATCACCTATCCGGAGGCGCAGGTGCCGCTTCACCAGATCCAGATTCCTGCCGGGGCGGACGGCATTGTCATGCTGACCACCCGCACCGGAACCCTGGATGATCTGCGTTCCATGGTCCAGGAAGTGGATTTCGATCCGTTCCCGCCGCGCTGACGGGCTTTTACAGGGCATATTTATCGTATAATACTACTCTCCAAAATCAGGTTTGGGGAGGTAGGTTGATGCGCGTTCAACATGGCCATCTGGTCGGCATGGCTCTGGCCGCGACGTTTCTGTCCTCGGGTGTCAGTCTGGCTGAAACCGTGCTTAGCGTGGATGCCACCGCGCCCGCTCC
>JAEMSB010000008.1:21996-23367 GCA_016463045.1 Niveispirillum sp. | reverse complement strand
GCTGGGGGTTGATATCGCGCTGGAATGCTCCGGCATCTTTACCAGCCGCGACGCCGCGTCCAAGCATCTGACCGCCGGCGCCAAGAAGGTGCTGATCTCCGCCCCCGCCACGGATGAGGACCTGACGGTCGTCTATGGCGTAAACCATCAGAAGCTGACGGCCGATCACAAGATCGTCTCCAACGCGTCGTGCACCACCAACTGCCTGGCCCCCGTCGCCTATGTGCTGAACAATGGCATCGGCATTGCCCATGGCTTCATGACCACCATCCACAGCTATACCGGCGACCAGAACACCGTGGACACGTTCCACAAGGACCTGCACCGCGCCCGTGCCGCCGCCTTGAACATCATCCCAACCTCGACCGGTGCCGCCAAGGCCGTGGGCAAGGTTCTCCCGGAACTGAAGGGCAAGCTGGACGGCACCTCGCTGCGCGTGCCGACCCCGAACGTCTCGGTCGTCGATTTCAAGTTCGTGGCAAAGCGCAACACGACGGTCGAAGAAGTCAACCAGTTGATCAAGGACGCCGCCGCCTCGGGCCCGCTGAAGGGTATCCTGGGCGCCTATGCCGAGCCGCTGGTTTCCACCGACTTCAACCATGACAGCCACAGCTCGATCTTCGCCCTGAATGAGACCAAGGTCATGGAAGGCAACTTCGTGCGTATCCTGACCTGGTACGACAATGAATGGGGCTTCTCCAACCGCATGGGTGACACCGTCATCGCCATGGCGAACGCGGGCTGATTTCCCGACTGGTCTTTGTCAGCGATCAGGCTATCCTGATCACTGACCGGATCGACAACAGGGGCGCCGTTCCGGCAGGAACGGCGCCCCTGGCTTTTCATCGAAACCCAACAACCTGACAGCCACAAGAAAGGGCAGATGGACATGACCCCCAACGAGATCGCGCGGTTGCAGACCTATCTGCGCAAGAATTTCGGCAACGATAAGATCACCGTGAACCCGCCGGCCAAGAAGGGCCAGCCGGTCGAAGTGACCATCGGGGAGGAATTCATCGGCACCCTCTACCGCGACGAGGATGATGGCGACGTCTCTTACGCCTTCAACATGACCATCCTGTCCGAAGATCTGCCGAACATCGCACCGGCGAAGAAGTAAGGTCTGGTGATCGGGGGCGGATTTGACCGCCCCCACCCCTTCTTACATCACGCCCAGATCACGGGCCGTCAGGTCCAGCGCCAGCTTCGCCAGCCGCGCCACCTCATCCGCCTCCCCCTTCGTCATGGTCAGGGCGGGGGCGTAGACCAGACTGTCGCGGATGCCGCGCATGATCAGGTTATTGTGGAAACAATGGTCGCGCGCCATCAGGCCAACCTTGCCACCGCCGGGGAATCGCTCCCGCGTCCGGC
>JAEMSB010000008.1:13074-21986 GCA_016463045.1 Niveispirillum sp. | reverse complement strand
CTTCACAATCTCGATGGCGCCGATCATGCCTTCGGAGCGGATTTCACCCACGATGGGGTGACCATCCAAGACCTCTTCCAGCTTTTCGCGCAAGTACGGCCCGATTTCGGTCCGCGCCCGGTCCACCAGCCCTTCCCGCTCAATCACTTCCAGATTGGCCAGCGCCACAGCACAGGCCACCGGGTGACCGGAATAGGTGAAGCCGTGGTAGAATTCCCCACCCTCACGGATCAAGGTCTCCGCCACCCGGTCACCGACCATGACGGCGGAGAGTGGCACGTAGCCGGAGGTGATGCCCTTGGCCAGGGTCATGAAATCCGGCTTGATCCCGTAACGCTGTGACCCGAACCAATGGCCCAGACGTCCGAAACCGCAGATCACCTCGTCCGCGATCAGCAGGATGTCGTGTTCCTTGCAGATGCGGTTGATCTCCGGCCAGTAACTGTCGGGCGGGATGATAACGCCACCGGCACCTTGCACCGGCTCCCCGATGAAGGCGGCGACATTCTCAGGCCCGATCGAAAGGATCTTCTCCTCCACGGCCCGCGCCGCCAGCCGTCCGAACGCCTCCGCACTCATCTCCCCCTGTCCTTCAAACGGGTATGGGGCCATGACATGGGCAAAGCCGGGCAGCGGCAGGCCGCCCTGCTCATGCATCACCTTGATGCCATTCAGGGACGTCGCAGCCATAGTGGTGCCGTGATAACCATGCTCACGCCCGATGAAGACCCGCTTCTCAGGCTGGCCCTTCAGCGCCCAATAATGGCGAGCCATGCGCACGATGGTGTCGTTGGCCTCTGACCCGGAATTGGCGAAGAAGGCGCGGTTCAGGCCGGGCGGCGTCAGTTCCGCCAGCTTCGCCGCCAGCCGCACCGTCGGCTCCGTCGTGGTCTTGAAGAAGCCGTGATAAAAGCTGAGATCGGTCAATTGCCGATAGGCCGCGTCGGCCAGTTCCCGCCGCCCATAGCCGACATTGACACACCACAGCCCGGCCATGGCGTCCAGGATGCGCGCACCCGTACTGTCGGTCAGCCAGACCCCCTCGGCATGGGTGATGATGCGGGGACCACCCAGGGCAGCCAGTTCCTGATGGTCTGTGAACGGATGCCAATGATGGGCACCCGACAGACGCTTCAACGCGTCGGTATCAATAACGGACATAAGTTCAGCTCCCCAATGGTCGAGATGCAGAAGACAAGTGAACACGCCGCAAGCGTCAGATCGGGGGAGTGAATCCGATCCGAGCGCAGAGCAGCAGCATCTCTTCCTTGGGCGTGGGGCCTAAATAGATCATGGCGCTGAACATAGCGCCGATCGGTAGCAGCGTCACGCAGGTATGAAACTGACGCCATGCCAGAAGTGGCCTTGCCGCCGAAACGGCAAGGCCATCAAGAAGCACTTCGTTACGCCCATACACCTTATTTAAAGCACGCCTGAGCCATATCTTGGTCTTCGCCCGCCGACTTCACGCAGGTCTGTATCAACCTGAGCTTCGCCTGGGCGGCCATTTCAGCCTCTTGGGCCTGCGCCAAGCCTTTTTCCTTGTCTGAAAGGTCAATGCGCAACTTGATCAGCTCACCCGGAACAGACACGATCGATTTCAAAATCTTAACCGGCAGCCTTACGATCTCCAGAACTTCGCTGGGTCTGTTTGAGTTCCAAGAGGTCAACATGCCATTCTCGAACGTCACATCATCCACCGTTTTGACAAATGCGGAAGAGTTGAGCGGGATATAGGATATGGGCCCAGCTTGAGGAAGCATCACGATCGAACCGTCGATCGGGGTGCAATTGTCAAAACCGGGAGCGGTGCACTTATCAGCGGACTTCGAACGGTCGACCACAGAAATAGAGACCGGCATCGGCGTTCTGTAATATAGCCCTCCAGACCTATTAATTTTATTTTTTGGTGAGCTTACGCTATCATCCAAAACTTCTTTCATATTCTCTTTATTTTTATTATTTTCTGCCTTTTTTGATTCAAAATTAAATTTTACATAATCAGCCTTTATGGCAAGCAGTATATTGGCATCTCCTAATTTTGCATTGACTTCATTTATGATCTTGGGAACGGTAGGATCAAAAATTCTAACAAACTTTACCGGTTCCTTCTCACACTCGACAGCAGCCGGCGCAGGCTTGGTTGATTCAGTCAGCGCCATGGGAGACGGACCTGCACCAAATCCCGATATAGATGACGCCATCTCGACAATGATATCTCCTGTCCGATCCGTTGAAATTACATTGGCAGAAGTCAGAAGTCCGTCAGTAGAAACTCTTAACTTTGTATCGTCATCTCGCAAAGGATTGTGGAAATCCCTGGCAATAAACCTATATTCTGCATCAGGAATTGTTGCCTGTAGCTCGATTTTGGCGGAGTACTGGTAGTTGCAATATCCATCCTTTATAGAGTAAAGCTTCAAAGACAAATCCGCCACACCAGACGCTGCACTTATCTTGTCCTTATTAGCCTTGCTTAGGTCTGAAATTGCTATATTTAGAGTATTTTTTACAATTTGAAGTGTTTGTGCGTCTGAATTTACAGCTGGGTCATTCATTCTTGCGCGGGCGATTTCGATAGTCTCTGTGTATGTATCGATTAATGCATCCAGCGCCTCCAGCTCTGCCTGCTTCGCCTTCATGGCCTTTTCAACGTCACTTCTAACCAGAAGCCTACGCTCTGCAGTCAATTTCACTTCACGCTTTGGTAAAAAATATGTAACCCCATTACCAATTTCCCCCATACTCGCACTTGAGGTTACTACCGTCCCACAGCCCGACAGCGATATCGACGTCAATGCCACAAGAAAAACACAACCTAAGTGTGCTGCTCCTTTAGCACTCATGACAACCTCCATGGCAAAGTGGTTTATCGATCAGTGTTTGACTCTCATCATCAGCAAAATATCAGCAGTCTCTCTAGAATCGACTATCGTCAGAAACCATACTGAAGGCTACCACCTGTCCATTTGATCCAATTATGCTTCCACTATTGTGGTATGGGCGAACTAAACGATTTTGCGTGCCGTTGATTTCCTTTAATTCTCCTAACCAAGCTACTATATACAGCCGTTTGAGGTCCAAACGGTCCTGGTCCGTGAGTTGACAATTGTCGCCATAATTCATGATACTGAAAGGCCGATGTTCGCCAAATACCAGCGCCGGCCAAGCCTTGCCCCATGCGATCAAGGCTTTCGCCAACAGCCGTTCAATAGCTGTCTTAGCGGCCCCAGGATCCGAAAAACGCTGGAAGGAGGCCTCTCGAAAGCGCCAATTGAGAGTAAATCCAGCCTCCCATAACGGAATAAACCCGCCGCTAGCATCAACGACAATCTCGTAAATTGATCGACTACGGGGCATTGCATACCCCTTATCTTCCGTCCCACATTTGATGCCGGGCCGCAAAGTGTGGGCATTATCCTGACCACCACCCTCGTCATTGACGCGAGTAGCAAACGGATTCTGGGCTGCGGCCAGGGGCGCGGCGGAGGCATCAGGGACATTGGGTACGGCGGCGTTCATCTTCATTCTCCTGCGGATCTGTTGGTCAGTCGTTTAGGGGATATTCATAAATCGAACGCTATTTTAATGAGATTTTAGGATATTCCTGATTTTCGCGAATTGAAATCCACACAATCGAAATTGACGATAATTTCGCCTATCTCCACCTAATGCACTTGGCCATGCGATTAGATTCCATCCAGTGATCAACCATTATCGTTGACACTTGAATGCCATTGCAGAACCATATCTTCATGCAATCTCAAAATGCCCCCCTGTCCCATGCTGAGCGCATCGACCGCGTCCGTCTGATCCGGACGGAGAATGTTGGGCCGGTGACGTTCATGCGATTACTGGAACGGTTCGGCACCGCCACCGCTGCCTTGACCGCCCTGCCGGAGTTGGCCAAGCGTGGGGGGCGAACGGCACCTTTGCGCATTCCAGGCAAGACGGAGGTGGAACGGGAGGCCGCCGCCCTGGAGCGAATGAGCGCTCGCTGGCTGTTCCGGGGGGAAGCAGAATATCCAGGCCCGCTAGCCGTGCTGGACGATGCACCACCGGTATTGACCCTGCTGGGTTTTCCAGCGCTGCTGTCACGGCCCTGCGTGGGTATTGTCGGGGCCCGCAATGCCAGTATCGTGGGCCGGAAGATGGCCGAGAAACTGGGGAGGGATCTGGCCGAAGCGGGTTTCACAGTGGTTTCGGGTCTAGCACGCGGGATTGACACATCGGCGCATCAAGGTGCGCTAGCCGGTGGCGTGTCGGGCGGCGGAACAGTGGCTGTGGTGGCCGGCGGCGTGGACATTATCTATCCACCCGAGAATGACGGGCTTTACCGTGACATTGCGGCACGCGGTGCCGTGTTGGCCGAATCACCCCTTGGGACCGAGCCGCAGGCACGGCATTTCCCGCGGCGCAATCGCCTGATATCCGGCCTGTCGCTGGGCATCGTCGTAGTGGAAGCGGCGGTGAAGTCAGGATCGCTGATAACGGCCCGGTTCGCCGGGGAGCAGGGGCGCGACGTCTTCGCCGTGCCAGGATCACCGCTGGACCCCCGTGCCCAGGGCTGTAACCGGCTGATCAAGGAGGGTGCGGGGCTGGTGGAGAATGCGGACGATATCATAAGCCACCTCCGGGGAGCGTTGCACCGCCCGCTGTCGGAGCCATCCGGTGGCCTGTTCCGCCCCACTACACCGGCCCAGGAGGATGAGGTGGAACTGGAAAAAGCGCGCCGGCGGGTAGTGGAGTGCCTGTCTCCCTCCCCGGTTCTCATTGACGAAGTGGTCCGCGGCTGCCAATTGTCTGCCGGAGTGGTGTTGACTGTCCTGCTGGAACTGGAACTGGCGGGGCGGCTGCAGCGCCATCCCGGTGGGCAGGTCAGCCTGATCTGATCTTGTTCTGCCGTCCGGTCGTCCATCGTTCTTGCAAAGGCGGGTCCTTCAGTGGCTGGCAGTGTCGTCATCGTCGAATCCCCGGCCAAGGCCAAGACCATCAACAAATATTTGGGGTCGGACTTCACCGTCCTCGCCAGCTTCGGGCATGTGCGCGACCTTCCGCCCAAGGACGGGTCGGTGCGCCCCGAAGAGGATTTCGAGATGGATTGGGAGCTGGGTGACCGTTCCAAGCGCCATGTCGATGAAATTGCCCGCGCCGTGCGCGGTGCAAACCGCGTCTTCCTGGCCACTGACCCGGATCGCGAAGGGGAAGCCATCGCCTGGCATGTGCATGAGCTGCTGAAGGAAAAGCGGCTGGCCGGCAAGGCGGAAATCCGCCGCATCACCTTTAACGAGATTACCAAAAGCGCCGTCCTGGACGCCATCGGCAAGCCGCGCGATGTGGATCAGGAACTGGTGCAGGCGTACCTCGCCCGCCGCGCCCTGGATTATCTGGTGGGTTTCAATCTGTCGCCGGTTCTGTGGCGCAAGCTGCCGGGGGCGAAATCGGCGGGCCGGGTGCAGTCGGTGGCCCTGCGCCTGATCTGTGAGCGTGAAGCCGAGATCGAAGCGTTCAAGCCGCAGGAATACTGGACCATCGAGGCGGAGTTCAAAACGCACGACGGCTCCACCTTCACCGCCCGCCTGACGCAGTTGGATGGCAAGCGGCTGGAGAAGTTCAGCCTTGGCAACAAGGCAGCCGCCGAGGCCGCCCTGGCCCGTATCCGCCCCATGCTGTTCAAGGTCGGCCGGGTGGAGCGCAAGGAGGTGAAGCGCAACCCCTATGCGCCGTTTACCACCTCCACCTTGCAGCAGGAAGCCAGCCGCAAGCTGGGTTTTGGTGCCGTCAAGACCATGCGCACCGCCCAGAAGCTGTATGAAGGCGTGGATATTGGTGGGGAGACGGTCGGCCTCATCACCTACATGCGTACCGACGGCGTGTCCTTGAGCCAGGAGGCCATTGACGGGTCGCGGCGCCTGATCCACCAGACCTGGGGCGACAATTACGTTCCGGACAAGCCCCGCATCTATAAGACCGCCGCCAAGAACGCCCAGGAAGCGCACGAGGCCATCCGTCCCACCGACCTTTTCCGCCGGCCCGACCAGTTGACCCGCTATCTGGATAAGGATGAGCTGCGGCTTTACGAGCTGGTCTGGAAGCGCACGGTGGCCAGCCAGATGGCCAGCGCCGTGCTGGATCAGGTCACCGTGGACATCATGTCGAAGGGTGCGGAAGCTGTGTTCCGCGCCACCGGTTCCATCCTGAAATTCGATGGCTTCCTGAAGGTCTATCAGGAAGAGAAGGATGATGACGGGGAGGAGGAGGAGAACCGCCGCCTGCCGCCCATGAAGGATGGCGACGACCTGACGCGCGGCGCCCTGAAATCCGATCAGCACTTCACCCAGCCGCCGCCGCGCTATACCGAGGCCAGCCTGGTGAAGAAGATGGAGGAGCTGGGTATCGGTCGCCCCTCCACCTATGCCTCCACCCTACAGGTGCTGCAGGAGCGCAATTATGTGCGGCTGGAGAAGCGGCGGTTTGAGCCGGAGGACCGGGGCAGGCTGGTCACCAGCTTCTTGGAGAATTTCTTCAACCGCTATGTCCAGTATGATTTCACAGCGGCGCTGGAAGAGAAGCTGGACGATATTTCCGGCGGGCGCATCTTCTGGAAGGACGTGCTGCGCGAATTCTGGAAGCATTTCCACGCTTCCATCGACGAGACCAAGGACCTGACTATCACCCAGGTTCTGAATGCCCTGGATGATGCGCTGGGGCCGCATTTCTTCCCCGACCGGTTCGATGCCGAGGGGCACAAGATCGATGTGCGCGTCTGTCCCACCTGCGGGTCGGGGCGGCTGTCGTTGAAGCTGGGCAAGACCGGCGCCTTCATCGGTTGTTCCAATTACCCGGAATGCCGCTATACCCGCCCGCTGGCCGTGGCCGGTGAAGAGGCGGAGGCGGATGCCGACCGCGATCTGGGTGTCGATCCCGAGACGAACCAGAATGTGGTGATGAAGCGCGGCCCCTATGGCGTCTATGTCCAGTTGGGCGAGGCCGTGGCCAAGGGGGAGAAGCCAAAACGTGTCTCTCTGCCCCGCGGCCTGAACCCTCAGGATGTGGACCTGAATACGGCGCTGGCGCTGCTGTCGCTGCCGCGTTCGCTGGGCATGCATCCGTCGTCGGGCCAGGAGATCCAGGCCGGAATCGGACGCTTCGGCCCGTATCTGAAGCATGGCGATGCCTACAAGAACATCCCGCCCGATGATGACGTGCTGACCATCGGCTTGAACCGCGCGGTCGTCCTGCTGGGCGATGGGCCGGTGAAAAAGGCGGTGGCAGGACGCGAGCTGGGTAACCATCCCAAGGATGGCAAGCCCATCTCCATCGGGTCCGGTCGCTTCGGGCCCTATGTGAAGCATAACAAGCTGTTTGCCAGCATCACCAAGGCCTACAACGCCGACACGCTGACCCTGGAACAGGCTGTGGAACTGCTGGCCGCGAAGGCCGCCAAGGACACGGCCAAGAAGGGGGCCGTACCGGAGGCAGAGGCTGAAGAAATGCCGAAGAAGGCGCCCGCCAAGAAAGCCGCCGCACCAAAGGCGGCAGCGGCAAAGAAGCCAGCGGCGAAGACGGCAACGACAGCGGCAAAGAAGCCAGCAGTGAAAAAAGCCAAGGCGTGAACTTGCAAACAGCGATAGGGTGAACCATGTTCAGCCGTGTAAAGGGTATCAGCACCCTGGAGGGCCCCATGCGCACCCTGTTTCTGACCGGCCTGGTTTTGTCGATCATCGCCCTTTCCGCAACGGCGGAGGAACAGGCAGCGCCCGCATCGGCCCCGGTCAATACCTTCACCCTGCTGGAAAAGAAGCCAGAGCCGCAGCCGGTGGGTGGTGGCCCCACGGCCCGCACGGTGCCCGATTACAGCCAGGGCGTACCGGTGGCACAGGCGCAGCAGGCCGAACAGGAAGCCAAATGCCGCGTGCGCAAGACCGTGGAGGCTGGCGTTGCCATGGGCGGCGTCAGCGGCACCTATGCCGGCGCGCGCCTGGATTATGGCAAGGATGACAAGGCGCTGGCCCGTGGCTATGCCCCCAACCCCTGCCCCGATACGGGCTTTGCCATGTCCCTGGCCGTGTCGGGCAGCGACATGGAGGTGAAGCGTCGGGGTGATCGCCGCCCGATGCAAATGGACGAAGACGGACGGCCCGACCTGATGGAACGGTAAGGCTGCTCCCCTATTTCCCGTTCAAGGTCCGTTCGATATTCAAACCGATGGTCAACCCACCCAGGGCCGGGGCGGAGGGATCGCCGCCGATGGCAAAGCTGATCTGAACACTGAACTGACTGGTCGATTGATCGAAGGCGATAGTGTCGATGAAGGCGATATCAGGGCCCTTCACAACGGTCATGGAGAATTTCCGTTCATCCGCCTGCCAGAGATCGCTGGATAAAGGGTCGGACGCCACGGCCATGCCGGCTCCGTCGAACAGCAGGATTTCCGATACCACGCCGCCCGATGCGGCCCGTAACCGGTAAAGTGCCGCTGACAGCGGGTGATCTCGCAGGCCAGTGACCAACGGGTCATCCGCCTGGTCGCGATGCGCCTGATAACGACGATCCTCCATCATGATCTGCTGCACCGGCTTAGACCCGTTCACCTGCCACGCGGCGGCCAAGGCTGGCAGAACGGCCGGATCGGCCAGAAGCTGATCACGCACATGCTGCGCCACGGCCAGGGCCGTACGGCGTTCTGCCGATGACAGAGCCATGTTGGCGGCGGCGCAATGCGGGATCTGGGCGTTGAACCGTTCCAGAAAACCCGGATACGCCTTCAGAAAGGCGGCGGAGAAATAGACGCCCAACGGCATGTAACGTTCAAACGCGATGGTCAGACCGGTAGCGTCGATGCTCGCATCCCGCCGGGCGGAAGCCAGTTCCGCCTCATCCATCAGGACAGCGGCGACACGGCCACCGAC
>JAEMSB010000008.1:0-13064 GCA_016463045.1 Niveispirillum sp. | reverse complement strand
GCGTGCGGCACCATCGACATTGGCCTCACGAGCCTGCAGCCATTTCAACTGATTGGAACCCAACACCGCCGCCACGGGCAGTCCCGTCCGCACCTGGGCGGGGATTGCACCGGCCGGAGCCGTTGTAACCCATACCCAGCGCTCCAGCGCCAGCGGAAGGGACAGGCGTCCGGCATCGGTATCGCGCGCAGCATCCGGGGCCACGGAGAACACGCCCTGCGCCAACCCCTGACGCACCTGTTCATGGGCGCGCAGCCAGGGGGAAAGATCCACCTGATAGCGCTGGCCCAGCCGGTCCATGACGCAGTCAAAGGCACGCATAGAAGTGCCATCCAGGTTGTCGCCCACCATTTCCTGATAGGGCGGCGCAATGTTGGTGAGAAACCGCGGTATCTCTGCGGCTGACGCCCGTGCAGCGGGAACCAGCAGGACCAAGGCCCCCAGCAGCAGACGCCCCGCCATGGTGACAAGGCGCATTTCACTCCCTTCTCGCCGATCTTGGTGTCGGCGGACAGGGATCAGTCTAGGCCCGTTCAGGCCCGCACGAACATCTATACGGAAGGTTCTGAAACAGATCGCCGACCAAATCGGTTGCTACGTGCAGCATCACATTTGACCGGTCATCAGGGCCGACCCTAAGCCCACAGGCGGAACGGCAAAAGGCCGGCAACAGCCAGCACTGCCAGCCATTGCAAGGCAGCCAGGGAAGCCACCCGATCCAACCAGGGCAAACGCCCGGTGCGGCGGCGGTCCAGAAACAAGGCCGCCAGAACGGCAACCGGCAACAGACCCGTCACTATGGCTAGCAGTACACCGCCCATCGTGGCATCGCCTAAGGCCAGGAACGACTGCCCCCAGATCAGGAATGGCACGGGCAGCGCCATGGCCAGCAGGGCGGACATGCTGACCATCCCGCCCAGGCTGCGCGGACCAAGGACCAGTCGCCAGAGACCGGCCAGCAGCAGCCAGCCCAGGCCCGACAGGCCGGCACCGACCGACAACCAGCCCAACCAGAAACGCCAAGCCGGCACACGCTGATAGCTTTGCCCGCCATCACTGAAGGAGACGCCATCGGCATCATCCATGAACACATGCGAGCCGATGGTGCGGTCCTGCTGCCGGAACAAGCCGTTACCCAGAGGCAGCAGCATGCGATCCGGCCTTTGCATGTTGGTCAGCAGAAGGCCATCGGGGACCGCCGTCACCGTTACCGTCGCCGTTAACCCGTCTAGATAGGCGAACTGTTCAAAACGGTTGGGCATCGGGGTGTAGATGCCCTGCCACTTTACCCTATCCGGGTCCGCAGCTGTGTGCGGCGGGGTCACGACCGGCAAACTCAGGGCACGGATCAGAATGGCATCCAGGGCAGGATAACTGGCCGTCTCACTATCGGCATTGACGCTGATGAAGAAGGCCTTCCCCCGGTCGGGGTACAGGCACAGCATGGCGCGGTAGCCGACGATATTGCCGGAATGGCAAAGGCCCACCACCCCATGCCGGTCGCGGGTTTGCAGGCCCAGCGCATAGCCGATGGGCAGGCCCGCCCTGGCAGCCGCCGTCCCCGTCTGCCGCCCCATGGTGCGCAACAGGTCCAACGCGATAAACGGCACCCCATCGATCATGCCATCCCCCATCAGAAACTGCGCCAGCCGCGCCATATCGGCGGCACTGGTCGTAAATTGTCCGGCGGGGCGGGTGAACCAGGGGATGGCAGCCTGGGTCGACCCTTCATCGAAATGGCCCATGGCAAGCCGGGGATCGGCATCCGGCCCCGTCTGCGTCACAAAGCCAAAGGTACTGTCACGCATGCCCAGCGGCGTCAGGAGCGCGCGGTTCAGCCACGCCTCATACCGCTCCCCCGTCACCGCCTCCACCACCATGCCCAGCAGCGTGTAACCGGTGTTGGAGTAGGAGAAGCGCTGCCCCGGCGGCCAGCGCAGGCGCAGTACCTGGCCGTCATGGGCAATACCCTGCACCAGCGGCGTGTCGGCAGCGGGCCGCCGGCTGAACACCTGCCACAGCCGCGCGTCATCCAGGCCCGATGTATGGTCCAACAGATGGCGGAGGCGCAGCGGATGGGTCGCGGCCCAGGGATTATCGATGGCGACAGTGGGGAGGATATCGGCCAGCGGCTGATCCAGGGACAAGCGGCCCATCGTAACGAGACGAAGCACACCCGTGGCCAGCACCGTCTTGGTCACCGACCCCATCTGCACCCGATGGTCGGGTCGCATGGCCGCGCCGGTACCAGCATCGGCCAGACCGGCGGCCCCGGTTGCTACCCCCTCCGGCGTGACCAAGGCCCAGACGGCGCCCGTCAGACCCTGTTCACGCAGGGCAGCCGCCATCTCGCCTGCAACCTCCGCCCGCACCGGAAGGATGGTGGCGAGCAGGAGGAGGAAGCAGAGGAGCAGGCGCATTCAGACGATCAATCGGTGAACTTGTTGTTCCGGGGGAAGCCGGTGGGCGGTAGCTTGCCTTGGGTGCCACGGAAGGCGACCCAGCCGGACAGTTCGGGCATGGTGACGCTGCGCACCCGGCCTTCAGCCCCGCCCATCTTCCAGGAAAGACCGTCGGCCAAGTTGAAGGTCTTCACATCCGACAGGCTGGCATCCTTGTATTTCTGCAAGGCCACGCCCTTGCCGCGCGTCATCAGCGGCAATTCCTCCAGCTTGAAGACCAGCAGCTTGCGGTTATTGCCGATGACGGCGACCGCATCACCCTCCACCGGAAGCACCAGGGCCGCAACCCCGCCATCAGACGGGTTCAGGACCTGTTTACCGGCGCGGGTCTGGGCCACCACCTCGTCCGCTTCCACCTGGAAGCCACGGCCGTCGCTGCTGGCCACGATCAGTTTCTGGCCCGGCACATGCGCAAACAAGGCCACAATCTCCGCCTCACCGAAATCGGCCATCAGGCGCACCGGTTCCCCGAACCCGCGCCCGCGCGGCAGCTTGTCCGCCCCCAGCGTGTAGAATTTGCCGTTCGACGCAAAGACCAGCAGCTTGTCCGTGGTCTGCACGCGCAGGACAAAGCGTTCCTGGTCGCCATCCTTGTATTTTGCATCCGCGACCTCCGCCGGGGTCAGGTGGCGGGACACGGCGCGGATCCAGCCCTTTTCCGACAGGAAGACGGTCAGCGGCTCGCGCTCGATCATCGCCTCCACGGGCACCACGATATCGGCGGGCGCGTCGCCCACCTCCGTCCGACGCTCACCCAGTGCGGTGGAGCGACCGAATTTCTTGTCCATCTGCTGCACTTCGGTGCGGATGGACTTCCAGCGCTTGCCCTCATCCTCCAGCAGGTCGGTCAGCTTGGACTTTTCCGCCGACAGGGCGTCATGCTCCTTCTTGATCTCGAACTCTTCCAGGCGGCGCAAGCTGCGCAGGCGCATATTCAGGATGGCTTCGGCCTGAACATCGGTCAGCTGGAAGGTGCGCATCAGCTCCTTCTTGGGCTCATCCTCCTCACGGATGATGCGGATGACCTCGTCCAAGTTCAGGTACGCGATCAGATAGCCGCCCAACACCTCCAGCCGATGCTCAATCTCCGCCAGACGGAAGCGGGAGCGGCGGATCAGCACATCCTGGCGGTGGGCCAGGAAGGCGTGCAGCACCTCATGCAGGGTCATGACGCGCGGGATGGTGCCGCCATCCAGCACATTCATGTTAAGGCTGAAGCGGATTTCCAGATCCGTGTTGCGGAACAGCTGCTCCATCAATACCGCAGGATCAACATTCCGGCTCTTGGGGATCAGGACGAGGCGGATATCTTCGGCCGACTCGTCGCGTACATCCTCCAGCAACGGCAGTTTGCGTTCGGCCAGCAGCTCCGCAATCTTTTCAACCAGACGCGATTTCTGCACCTGATAGGGGATTTCGGTGACCACCACCTGCCAGGTACCCTGACCCATCGCCTCCTTGATCCAGCGGGCACGCAGGCGGAAGGCACCGCGTCCGGTGCGATATGATTCGATGATGCTGGCGCGGCTCTCCACTAGCACGCCGCCCGTCGGGAAATCGGGGCCGCGCACCCAGCTGACCAGTTCGTCCACCGTCACGGGCCGGCGCTTTTCCGGGGCGGGCAGCAATTCGCGTTCGATGATCAGGTTCAGCGCACCACAAATCTCACCGACATTATGCGGCGGAATGCTGGTCGCCATGCCGACCGCGATGCCGGCGGAGCCATTGGCCAGCAGGTTGGGGAACGCCGCCGGTAAGACCACCGGCTCCTGCCCGTCACCATCATAGGTGGGGCGGAAATCAGTCGCATCCTCGTCCAGGCCCTGCATCAGGGCCTTGGCAACCTCCGTCAGCTTGGCTTCGGTATATCGCATGGCGGCGGCGTTATCGCCGTCGATATTGCCGAAATTCCCCTGGCCTTCGACCAGCGGATAGCGGCTGGCAAAATCCTGCGCCAGACGAACCAACGCGTCATAGACCGACTGGTCACCATGGGGATGGAACTTACCGATGACGTCGCCGACCACACGCGCCGACTTCTTGGGCATCGTGTTGGGGTCCAGCTTCAGCTGGCTCATCGCGAACAGAATGCGCCGATGCACCGGCTTCAACCCGTCGCGCACATCGGGCAGCGAGCGGGAGACGATGGTGGAGAGCGCATAGGACAGATAGCGTTCACCGAGGGCTTCGGCCAGTCGCTTGTCCAGGATTTCATAGGCGGCGTCGGTCATGCCCTATCCATACCAGATGTGGTAGGGGCATGGGTACTGGCTTCTATACTGGCCTTTGGGGATAGGGGCTATGGCTGGCGACCGGCATAGAGCAGGCGGGCGATAATCACCTGATCACCGGAAACCCGAAAATAAACAGTTACACGCCGTTCAAACCCAATACGTCGCAGGTTCGTGCCGATATCCGGGCAGGGCAAACCGCGATGTAGAAAAGTGCAAAGACTTTGGCAGTATGCTTCCAATCGGCGCGTATATCTGTCCGCAAAATAGTCACCACGATCTTCAGCGATCCTAACCGCCAACTCTCCCAAATCGACAAGCGCTGTCTCTGACATGACCACGCGATATCGTGTAATCATAGCACCCGGTCACGCAACATGGCACGAACACGGCGAAACGCCTCGGAAAGCTCCACCCCAGTGGACGGGTCGCGATCATACTCTTCCAAGGCCGGGAGGACCTGTGCGCGCAGCCACGCGGGGTCCGCGTCGGCGAAGGGGCCGAGGTCGGTGTCATCAATCTCAATGGCTGGCTTGCCGTCCATGATATGCCCGCCTCAAATCGGTTGATGACAAGAGGATAACATCGCGCACCCGCCCTTTCATCCTCTCCCCCTCCCCGTCACTTGATCGGGTTTGGCCCGGGAAAGGCGGCACGCAGGGCCGGCAGGGCGGCGGGGTGATAGACGGAATGGTGGCGCTCGCCAGGCAAATCCTGGAAATCCCAGGTGAGGCCCGCCGGCGCCCCCACCTTCAACGCCGCCATCACCCGGTCCACACCGCCGCGCATGCCCCCGCCCTCATTGCCGATGGCCAGATGCAGGCTGCGCGTACCGGGCTTCTGCGCCTTCAGAAGATCGGCCGCCTGATAGGACAGGGCCTCCTTGTTCCACCACAAAGACGGGCTGATGGCGATGTAATGGCTGAACGTATCCGGCTGGCGCAGGAAGGTTTCCAGGATGAACAGGCCGGCCAGACTTTCGCCGATCACGCCCGTCTCGCCATCGGTGCGGAAGTTCTTCTCGATGAAGGGCTTCAGTTCCACCCCCAGGAAGCGGCGGAAATTGTCGGCCCCGCCATGGGTGGGCAGCTCCTTGATATCCAGCGGGTCCTGAGAGGGGGAGGTCAGATCGCGCTTGCGGTCCGTCCCCTCAATCCCCACCAGGATCACTTCCTTGGTGACACCGTTGAGTTCGCCCAGCTGCACCAGACCCGCGATATGGAACCAATCCTCCTTGGTGCCGCCATCGATCAGATACAGCACCGGGTAGCTGCGCTTGCCATCGGCGTAAGAGGCGGGCAGCAGCACATTGATGCGCCGCTTTTCCTTCAGAACCGCAGAGTCCAGGCTGTAGCCAGTGCCGAACTGGATCGCCTCACTGGCGCCAAGGCCGGGCGCATCCGTCGCCTGCACCGGTATCGGGGAGAGAATGCAAACGGCCAGAAGGGCCGAGGTCAGGAGCTTCTTCATTTCATATCCCGGATTGCAGCAATTTCGGTTTTCAGCGCATCCCAGAGGCGGTCGGCCAGCGCCGTCAGTTCATCGCCGCCATAGGCAGCACTAAGGCCACGGCCCCAGACAGGTCCGGGCCAGGCAGGATCGTCGCGGCACCGCGCGATGACATGCATATGCAGCTGCGACACGACATTGCCCAGGGCGCCGGTATTGATCTTGTCCGGCTGGAACAACCGCTCCAGCACACGGGCCGCGGCGGAAGTCTCCCGCGTCAGCAAAACCTGATCGGCGGGTGACAGGCGATGGATTTCCACCGCCCCAGCCCGGCGTGGCACCAGGATCAGCCAGGGAAACAGGCGATTGCGCATCAGCAGCACGCGCGACAGGGGCCAGTCACCCAGTGTGACCGTATCCGCCGCCAGACGCGCATCCAGATCGAAGCCGGTTTCCATCAACTTCCCCTGCCCTGCCATTCTGCCCGGTCTATACCAAGATGGGCCGCCTGCGCTATGCTCAGCCCTGTCACAACGGATGGCCATTGCGCTTTTCACAAAAATAACAGAAACGGCTGCCAGAGATTGACCCGCCGCCATTCCTGGCGGTCGGTGTTCCCGGGGGCAAGACAGGAACGATGGGCAAGATTTTGAAGATGCGGGCTTCGGCTTGGGGTGTGCTGTTGCTGCTGGTCCTGGGCAATATCGGGGCCTGGGCCCTGTCCAACCGCCCCACGACGCCCGAGAAACTGTGGTCGGGCACGATATCCGGCGTCGCCTTCAGCCCCTATCAGGAACATCAGAATCCACAGGATGGCCGGCATCCATCGCGTTCGGATATTGAACGCGATGTGGCCGTCGTCGCCCCCTTCGTCCGCTCCATCCGCACCTATACGGCCACAGACGGGCTGGAGGTGACACCGGAGATCGCGGCCAGATACGACCTGGACGTGACCGCCGGCGCCTGGATCTCCGGCGATCTGGGTAAGAATGAGCAGGAGATCAACTCCCTTGTCCGCCTGACCCGCGCCAATAAGAACGTGACGCGCGTCATGGTCGGCAATGAGGTCATGTACCGTGGCGATCTGGAGGTCGAGGCGCTGATCGACTATGTCCAGCGCGTGAAGCGGCAAATGGATGTCCCCGTCTCCACCGCCGAGCCGCCCTATGTCTGGATCAAATATCCCGAGCTGGCGCAGGCCGTCGATTACATCACCATCCATCTGCTGCCCTATTGGGAGAAGGTGCCCATCGAGCAGGCCATGGAGCAGGTGCGCCGCGGCTATGACGAGGTACGCGCCAAGTACCCGGACAAGCATATCCTGATCGGCGAGGCCGGCTGGCCGTCCGACGGCCCCTATCGCGGCGGCGCCCAGGCCAGCCTGGTCAACCAGGCCCAGTTCATCCGCAACTTCCTTAACCTGGCCGGTGAGAACCGCTGGGACTATTACATCATGGAAGGCTTCGACCAGCCCTGGAAGCGGGAGATCGGTGGCGAGGCGGAAGCCAACTGGGGCATCTGGGACACCCATCGCCAGATGAAATTCCCCATGGAAGGGGGTGTGTTCGAGGTGCCGGGCTGGCCCGTTCTGTGCGCCATCGCCACGCTTCTGGCCTTCATTCCCATGTTCTGGTTCGTGCTGGCGCGCGATGATTTGAAGCCGGCGGGGCAGCTTTTCTATGGCGCCCTGATCCAGGGCATTGCCTCGGGTCTGGTCTGGACCGCAACGGAGGCGATGACGACGGGCATGAACACCATGTCCTTCGTGGCCTTCCTGATCCTGATCTGTGCGCAGATATTGCTGCTGATCGTTGTGCTGATCGACGGGCTGGAACTGACGGAGGTGGTGTGGACCGACCGCTGGAAGCGGAAATTCAATCCGGTGAAGGTCAATACCAGCGGCTATTACCCCAAGGTTTCCATCCATGTGCCCTGCTACAACGAGCCGGCGCATATGGTGATCGAGACGCTGAACGCGCTGGCGAAGATGGATTATCCCAACTTCGAAGTGCTGGTGATCGACAACAACACCAAGGATGAGGAAGTCTGGAAGCCGCTGGAGGCGCATTGCGCCAAGCTGGGCCCGCATTTCCGCTTCTTCCATCTGGCAAAATGGCCGGGATACAAGGCCGGCGCCCTGAATTTCGGTCTGGCCGTGACGGCCCCGGATGCCGAGGTGGTAGGCGTCATCGACAGCGACTATCAGGTCACGCCGGACTGGCTGTCTTCCACCATCCCCTATTTCGAAAGCCAGAAGGTCGCCTTCGTCCAAAGCCCGCAGGATTACCGCGACTGGCACATCCATCCCTTCCACCGGATGATCAACTGGGAATATCAGGGCTTTTTCCATATCGGCATGGTCCAGCGGAACGAACGCAACGCCATCATCCAGCATGGCACCATGACCCTGATCCGCACCTCCATCCTCAAGCGCGTGGGCTGGTGGGCCGAATGGTGTATCTGTGAGGATGCGGAACTGGGCCTGCGCCTGTTTGAGGAGGGGTTGGAAAGCGTCTATATGCCCGACAGCTTCGGCAAGGGCCTCGTGCCCGACAGCTTTGCCGGGTACAAGACCCAGCGCTTCCGCTGGGCCTATGGCGCGGTACAGATCATCAAGCGGCATTGGCGGGAATTCCTGCCCTCGGGCAAGACCCTGACCTTTGGGCAGAAATACCATTTCGTCACCGGCTGGCTGCCCTGGTTCGCCGATGCGGCCCATATGCTGTTCGTGGTGGGCGGCATCTTCTGGTCGCTGGGCCTGCTGTTCGCCCCGCGCTATTTCGAGTTTCCGCCGACGGTCTTCATCATGCCGACCCTGGGCGTGTTCTTCTTCAAGGTGGCATGCGGCCTTTGGCTCTATGCGGCACGGGTGAAGTGCGGCTTCCTGGACAAGGTGAATGCCGCCGTGGCCGGCATGGCCCTGACCCATACTGTGGGCCGGGCGGTATGGACCGGGCTTTTCACCGAAGGCCGCCCGTTTGTGCGGACGCCGAAGTGCGAGGATCAGCCGGCCCTGATCCAAGGCTTCCTGCATGCCAAGGAAGAGGTAATGCTGATGCTGGCGCTGTGGGTCACGGCCTTTGCCGTGGGCTGGAAGGAAGGCGGCGACAACCGCGACGCCTATATCTGGTCGGCCATGCTGGTCGTCCAGTCCCTGCCCTATATCGCGGCCCTGGCCGTGGCCACCATCAATGGCCTGCCCATGCCCAAGCAGGAAGAAGAACCGACGGCACCGGCGGCGGCGGAGTAATCGCCGGGTAGCCGGTGAAGCACAGGGGGCGGCCCCTTCGGGACCGCCCCCTTTTTTTCATTCCGCCGCCACACCACGGAAGAACCGATCCCACCAGCCGCCGCCGGGGCAGGTCAGGCCCGCTTCCGCTGAACAGCCGCTGCGCGTGAAGGCCACCGTGGAGACGCGTCCCAGGACACGTTCCAGGGGGACATAGCCGACATCGTTCAGGAACCGGCTGTCGCCGGAATTGTCGCGGTTGTCGCCGGCCATGAACAGATGGCCGTCGGGCACCCGATATTCAGGCGTGTTGTCGGCCATACCCGCGTCGGTGTTCTCCAGGATCAGGTGGCGGCGGCCACCGGGCAGGGTTTCCTGATATTCGGTGGCGGTGACGACGGCCCCGGATTGGGCGCGGTAGGTGATGTCGCGCAGCTTTTCCCGCGCGACCAACTCGCCATTGATGTAGAGACGGCCCTGCACCCATTGCAGCCGGTCGCCGGGCAGGCCGACCACCCGCTTGACCAGATCATTCTCCTCCCCCGCCTTGCGGAAGACGACGATGTCGCCGCGCGTCGGCACATCGCCCAGCACGCGACCGGACCCGATGGGCAAGGGGATGAAGGGCGTGGAGAAGCGGCTGTAGCCATAGGGATACTTGGCCGCATAGAACTGATCACCCACGGTCAGGGTGGGCAGCATGCTTTCGGAGGGGACGTAAAAACCCTGATAGAGGAAGGTATTCACCACCAGCACGACACCGGCGAAGGTGGCGATGGAGCCGGCCAATTCACGGGCCTTCGACTTCACCGCCGCGCTTGAGCCCGCCTCCCCCGTCATCAGTCTGCCGCCACCCAGCGGAACAGTCGGTCGGACCAGCCGCCGCCGGGGCAGATCAGGCCATCTTCTGCGGTGCAGGACTTGCGTGCGAAGGCCACCATGGAGACACGGCCCAGAACGCGTTCGACAGGGATATAGCCGACCTGACGCAGATAGCGGCTGTCCTGAGAGTTATCGCGGTTATCGCCCATCATGAACAGGTGGCCTTCCGGCACCTTATATTCGGGCGTGTTGTCGGCAAAGCCATCATCGCGCTGTTCGATGATCAGATGCTTGCGGCCATTGGGCAGGGTTTCAGTATATTCGGTGACCTGCACCACCATGCCGCCATTGTCGCGATAAGAATAGTCGCGGGTCTTTTCGCGCGGGACCTCGGTGCCATTGATATAGAGGCGGCCGCCCATCACCTGGATCGTATCACCGGGCAGGCCGATGACACGCTTCACATAATCTTCTTCCGTGCTGGGCAGACGGAAGACGACGATATCACCGCGTTCGGGCGTGATGTCGGGGAAGCGGGTCGCGCCGCCGAAGGGCAGCGGCACGAAGCTGGTGGAGAAGCGGCTGTAGCCATAGGCGTATTTGGCCGCATAGAACTGATCACCCACCTTCAAGGTGGGCAGCATGCTTTCCGATGGGACATGGAAACCCGCAAACAGCAGCGTATTAATGACAAGGTAGAAGCCGGCAACAAAACCGATCAGACCTGCCCATTCCTTAACAACTGCGCGCAAAGCCAACACTCCTCACGGAAAAACGCTGCCGACACCATGCCCGCCGGCCCGTTTGCGGTCAATCACCACCCTGAATGTCAGGGGTGGGGCCAATTCACGCGGTGGCTTCCTCTGTCGCCACGTCCCCTTCCACGGTCGCCTCCTCTGCCGCCGCTTCCTCCACCGGGGCATCGGCGCGGCGTTCCAGGACGGCAGCGAAGAAGCCATCGGTATCGTGGCGCAGCGGCGTCAGGCGTAGCATGTCGGTGGTCACCGGCGGCTTGCCCCAGGCAGCGGGCCAGGCGGTCGGCACGGGCACCAGGGTGAAGTCGGGATGCGACGCCAGGAACGCCTCCACCTGGCCCTCATTCTCCTCCCGCAGGACGGAGCAGGTGGCATAGACGACGCGACCACCGGGGCGGACCAAACGGGCGGCACTGTCCAGGATGCTGGCCTGCAAGGGCACCAGTTCGGACAGGCCGGGCCCCAGCGGACGCCAGCGGCTGTCGGGATTGCGGCGCCAGGTGCCGGTGCCCGAACAGGGCGCATCCACGACCACGCGGTCAAACTTGCCCTTGTGACGCTTCACCCAGGGGTCGCGTTCGGTCTTGATGGCGCGGGTTTCGATATTGTGCAGGCCGGCGCGGCGGAACCGCTCCTTCGCGCGGGTCAGGCGGCCTTCCAGCACGTCGGTCGCCACCACACGGCCCTTGTTCTCCATCATGGCGGCGATGGCCAGGGTCTTGCCACCGGCCCCGGCGCAGAAATCCACGACCTGCATGCCGGGCCGGGCATCAGCCATGAAGGCGACCAGCTGCGAACCTTCATCCTGGATCTCGATCATGCCCGACTTATACGCGTCCAGCGCCATGACGGGCGCGCGGCCCGCCAGACGCAGGCCCACGGGCGACAGGTCGGTGGGCGTGGCCTTGATCCCGGCATCGGCCAGGGCCTTCATGGCATCCTCGCGCGTGCCCTTCACCGGGTTGACGCGCAGATCCAGCGGCGCCTCACCCAGCATGCCCGACGCCTCGGCCAGGAAACGCTCCCCAAAGGTGGCGCGCATCGGCGCCTCCGCCCATTCCGGCACCTCGCCCTGCACGGCTTCCGGCTGGTCGGGGTGGTTCAGGGTGCGGGTGTCGAGCGCGCGGATCAGCTTGCGTTCGCGGTCCGACAGGGGGGCGGGCGCGAACTTGGCCCCGTTGAACAGGCCGGCCACGGCATCGGCGGTACGGCCACCGGCCAGGATGCAATCGGCAATCACCAGGGCGCGCGGATCGGGCATGTGGTTCACCCGCTCCAGCCACCAATGCAGCCGCGCCCAATGGCGCATGACGCCATAGACCAGCGACGCAATCTCGCCGCGATCCTTGGCACCGATATAGCGGCGGGCGCGGAAAAAGGCGCTGGTGACCGCATCGGCCGGACGCGGGGTGTCCATCACCTCGGCAAGCAAATCGGTCGCGGTGGCCAAACGGGCGGCGGGGGTCATGGCGTGTCTTCTCGATACTGTCGGCGCTGGTAAAGCCGGCGACTATAGGGCCGGGACGGTTCTGGTGGAAGTGCCGGGCTGCCATGGCTGCCCCTCCCGTGCGGGTGGGGTGGAGGTGGCTGTGTCGCTCCCTCACCCTCCCTCAATACCCCTCCTCCTTCTTCGACCAGCGGGGCTGTGAAACATTGTGCACCGGTCTTTCTTCCCGGTTGCACAGGTCCATGGGCAGTTTGTCACCCCAGGCCAGCCAGCGAGCGCGCATGGTCCAGCGGGCCGCCGACAGGCCGGGTGCGCCGTCAACCCCGTCGGCCAAAGGCAGGCTGTTATGGAGAATCCAGAACAGCAGCCGCACCGCCGGACGCGCGCGCAGGCGGTAGGAGCCGCGCTTCAGACGCAGGGAGGGGCCGTCATGGAGCGGGGCCGGCGGGGCCGATGCCTTCACCTTGCCGCGCGGACGGTTGCGCCAGCGCAGTTCCTTCGGGAAATCGGGCAGTGGATCGCCCGATTGTCCCATGGGATCAGCGTTGAGGGGCGGCAGTGCCGGCACCGGGTCCGGGGCAAGGCCAGCCTCGGGGCTGGCTTCGGGTGTCATATCGGGAACCGGGTCCGGGATGGTGCCCGCCAGATCAGGATTGAAGGGTTCGGGGC
>JAEMSB010000295.1 GCA_016463045.1 Niveispirillum sp. | reverse complement strand
GGCTAGCATTGTCGACCACCGGGCCGCCATCGTCGCTGACGAAACTGTCCAGGCCACGGGCCTTCCAATCTTCCCGCTCGGCCTCAAACGCGGCCTGCTGACGGGTTTTGAAGACATCAATGCTGGCGGCATTGTCGGCCTGAAAACGCAGGTGCGCGGCATAGTCCAGCGTGGTTTCCTCAATCCGCACCGGATAGCGGCCATGGGGGAAGGCCTCGCGTGCCTCTGCCAATTCCTGTTCCGTTACGGGGAAGAAACGAATTTGGTCGAAGAAGCGCAGCAGCCAGGGGCTGCCCTGCTGGAACGGCGGGGTGCTGCGCCAGGAATTCCAGACCTGGATGGTGCGGCCAAACAACTGATACCCGCCCGGCCCCTCCATGCCATAGATGCACATATAGGCCCCGCCGATGCCCACGGCATTTTCCGGGGTCCAGGTGCGGGCGGGATTATATTTGGTGGTCACCAGCCGGTGGCGCGGGTCCAGCGGCGTGGCCACCGGCGCCCCCAGATAGACATCGCCTAGCCCATAGACAAGGTAGGAGGCGTCGAAGACGATGCGCTTCACATCCTCCTGGCTATCCAACCCATTGATGCGGCGGATGAATTCGATATTGTCCGGGCACCAGGGGGCGTCGGCCCGCACCAACTCCTGATACTTGGTCATCGCCAGCCGCACTTGGCTGTCGTTCCAGGATAGGGGCAGATGCACGATGCGGCTGGGTACCTTGGTCTGCTCAATGCTGCCCAGGCCCGCCTCAATCTCCGCCAACACAGCCAGCAGAGTGCGGAGCGGCAAGGTTCCGCTATCGTAATGAACCTGAAGGGAGCGGATGCCGGGGGTCAGATCGATGATGCCGGGCAGGGCACGCTCACGCAAGGCCGTGACCAGCAGATGCACGCGCAGCCGCAGGCCCAGGTCCAGCACCATCGGCCCATATTCCACCAGCAGATAGTTATCCCCCGCCCGGCGATAGACGACAGGCACCGGCCCATCGATGCGCGCCAGGATGGGGGAAGGCAGGGTGGCGTGGGTGATGATGGTAGTGGCGCTGGGCGGGGTCACCCCCACCGGCACAAACCGCACCTTGTCGCCGGGCCGCAACTGCCCAACCTTCCACAGATCATCCTTGGCGACGACCACGGGGCAGACGAAACCGCCCAGGCTGGGGCCATCGGGGCCGAGGATGATCGGCATGTCGCCGGTGAAGTCCACGGCACCAATGGCATAGGCATTGTCGTGGATGTTGGAGGGGTGCAGCCCCGCCTCCCCCCCATCGGCGCGGGCCCAGGCCGGGTGGGGGCCGATCAGGCGCACGCCGGTGCGGGCGGAGTTGAAATGCACCTCATAGGTGGCGGCAAATAGGTCGGCGATATCCGCTTCCTGGAAAAAGTCCGGCGCACCATGCGGCCCATAATGTACGGACAATTGCCAATCGTTGGACAGGCTGGGCAGGGCAAGCGTTTCCGTCGCCCCCACCGGCAGCCCGGCCAGGGTCAGCGTGTCGCCCGCCTTCAGGCAGCCGGTGGCGTGGCCACCGAAACGGCCGAGCGCGAAGGTGGCCTTGGAGCCCAGAAATGTCGGCGCTTCAAAGCCACCGGCCACGGCCAGATAGGTGCGCTGCCCGGCCCCCTGGATACGGCCCAGCGCCAGGGTCTGCCCGGCCTTCACGGTCACTGGCGTGCCATGGGGCACGGGCGCACCGTCCAGGGTGGCGGCCATCACCGCGCCCGTCAGGGCGATGGTGGCATCTTTATTGAAGCGCAGGGTGGGGCCGGTCAGGGTGCATTCCAGCGCCGCCGTGCCCTCCGCATTACCCAAAAGCCGGTTGGCCAGACGGAAGGATTTATCATCCATCGGCCCCGATGGCGGCACGCCGACATCCCAATAACCCAAACGCCCCGGCCAATCCTGGATCGAGGTCTGGGCACCAGGGGCCAGCACCTCAATCGTCGCCGGGGTGAAGGCGAAATCCTTCAGCACGGATGTGGCGACTTTCCCCTGTCGGAACACATCCGACCCGATGATAGCGGCCAGATAGGACAGGTTGGTTTCAATCCCCGCCACGCGGCTGGCGGCAAGCGCGGTCGATAGCTTGTCAATCGCCGCATCACGCGTATCCGCGTGTACGATCAGCTTGGCCAGCATCGGGTCGTAATTGGCCGTCACCTCTGTGCCGGTCGCCACCCAGCCATCGACACGGATATCGGTGGGGAAGGTCACCTCGGTCAACAGGCCGGTGGAGGGGCGGAAATCAGCGGCGGCATTTTCGGCGTAAAGCCGGACCTCGATCGCGGCGCCGTGCGGGATCAGGCTGTCCTGGCTGGGCAGGGTGAAATCGCCTGCTGCCTGCCGCACCATCCATTCCACCAAATCGACGCCGAACACGGCCTCTGTCACCGGATGTTCGACCTGCAACCGTGTATTCACCTCCAGGAAATAGACCTGGGCACGGGCCACGTCATAGATGAACTCCACCGTCCCGGCAGAGGCATACTTCACTGACTGGCCCAGCGCGACGGCGGCATCGCGCAGGTGCAGGCGCACCGCATCGGGCAGGCCGGGGGCGGGTGTCTCTTCCACCACCTTCTGGTTACGGCGTTGCAGGGAGCAGTCACGCTCCCCCAGCGCCACGACCCCGCCCTTGCCATCGCCGAAAATCTGTACCTCGACATGTCGCGCCTCGGCCACGAAGCGCTCCAGATACACCCGCGCATCGCCAAAGCTGCTGGTGGCCATGCGCTGCACAGCCGCGAACTTTGCCGCCAGTTCGTCGGCGCTATGGCAAAGCTGCATGCCGATGCCACCGCCGCCTGCGGTACTTTTCAACATGACGGGGAAGCCGATCTCAGCGGCGGCGGCCTGGGCTGCCTCCACATCTTCCAGAATATCCGTGCCGGGCAGCAGCGGCACGCCTGCCGCCTTGGCCAGAGCGCGGGCCGTGTGTTTCAGGCCGAAACCTTGCAGATGTTCCACGCGCGGGCCGATGAAACTGATGCCCGCCGTGTTCAACCGCTCCACAAACCCGGCATTTTCCGACAGGAAGCCATAGCCGGGGTGAACAGCCTGCGCCCCCGTGTCCTTGCAGGCGGCGATGACGGCGTCGATATCCAGATAGGATTGTTTGGCGGGCGGCGGGCCGATATGCACGGCCTCGTCCGCCGACAGCACGGGCAGAGTGAAACGGTCAGCGTCGGAATAGACGGCGACCGATGCGATACCCATGCGCCGCAGGGTTTTGACCACCCGCGCGCAAATCTCGCCACGATTGGCGATCAGGACCTTGGTGAACATGGATGTGCCCCCGATTGCCGTCAGTCAGCCCAGACCAGCACCCGGATGGGCGTGGGGTCGAAGGCGTTGCAGGGATTGTTCACCTGGGGACAGTTGGAGATGACGCAGAGCAAATCCTGATGCGCCACCATTTCCACATAATCCCCGCCCGATGACACGCCATCGGCAATGGCCAGCGTGCCGTCGGGGTCGATGGGTACATTCATGAAGAAATTGATGTTGGGCACGATATCGCGCTTTCCCATGCCATGGCGCGACACGGCAATCAGGAAATTTTCCCGACAGGCGTGCATGTATTTAGTCTGTTGCCCAAAACGCACCGTATTGCTTTCGCAGCTACAGGCCCCGGCGGATGTATCATGGCTGCCGCTGGTATCGGCAATCACGGTGGCCAACGGGTTGCCTCGATTGGAATAAAGCACTGATCCCGGCCCGATATAGGGCGTGCCCTGGGCCAGCACCGTATCCTGCGCGCTGTAACGCTCGGTATGGTCGGCCAGGCTATAGAACAGGGTGTCGACGGCCTGACAGCCCTCGCTGTCGATGATGCGGAAGACCTGGCCCTTGCGCACGATGCCGGACCAGGGATGTTCCGCCGGGATCACCTCATCCTGGATGGCGGCGGCCATGTCGCGGTTGGACAGGACGGGGGTGAATGTGCTGTTGCTCATGATCTCTTCCCTCCCCCGGTTCAGGCCGACAGATAGGCATCAGTATTGACGAAACCGCGCACAGCTTCTGCCGTGGCGGTGCGGCACAGATCATCCGTGGCGGGTGCGGGGGCCGTGTGGATGGTCAGGTCCACGGGCACGGGTTCCACGCGCGGGGCCAGCGGGTGCGGGGTGTTGGAGATGGCCAGGATCAGGTCCATCTCTGCCCGCAGCGATACGAAATCGCCGGGCGCGACGGCGCTGGCATCAAAGGCGAAGGTGCCGTCCGCCGTGACGCTGGCGGGGGCGAAAAAGCTGATGCAGGGCGGGATATCCCGCTGCGTCAGCCCATGTTTGCCAGCGGCCAGGATGAAATTGTCCCGCGCGTTGCGGATACCGCTGTCGGGGCCATAGGTGCGGGTGACTGATGCCGGGGTGGACCCGCCGACCACCGTGTCATGCCGCCCGCAACTATCCTCCACAATGGATAGCAGCACCCGGCCCATGTCGGAGAACAGGACCCGGCCCTTCCGCAGGTCCGTCGTCCACTGAATCTTAATCGTGTCGGCGTGGTTGTACCGTTCCGACGGGTCGGCCAGATTCCAGGCCAGCAGCGACACACCCGGTGTCGCGCCCGGATTGCTGATGCGCAGCACCTGCCCGCGCCGGATCACCCCGGTCCAGTACCAGCCACCGGGCAGGCTTTCGGACAGGATGATGCTGTCGGCGCTGGGTGGGGCCATGTCGCGCGGACTGGGCGGTGGCAGGACCAGCGGCGCATGGCCGGCACCGGCGGATTTCAGTTCCAGGTAACGGGCGCGGTTGGCGGCGATCTGTTCTGGGGTCTGGCGGGGCATGATGCTCCCTCCTCACGCGGCGTCGGCCGGGTCGTCCCGGTCCGGTTGCCCGTCGACAGCGGCCGGGTCGTCCCGGCGGGGCGGATTGGGGTCTGTGCCGAAGCCTGGATTGCCCGCCACACGGCGGGGCCAGACCTCAATATCGTTGGTGATGCTGGCGCCATAGCGCAGCCGTTCTTCCGGCAGGTTGCGGCGGCGATCAAAGGCGATGACGCGGGTGCCCAGGTGAAAGGCTTCCGACAGGTCATGCGTGACCATGACCACGGTCATGGGATGTTCGTGCCACAGTTTGCGCATCAGCTTATGCACATCACCCCGGATGCCGGGGTCCAGTGCGCCGAATGGTTCATCCAGCAGCAACACCTTGGGCTTGGCAATCAAGGCCTGAGCCAGGGCCAGCCGCTGCTGCATGCCGCCCGACAATTGGGCAGGGTATTTATCCAGCGCATGGGCCAGGCCGACCGCGTCCAGCAGCTTTGCCGCCTCATCCTTGGCCTGCCGCCGGGCAGCGCCGAACAGGCGGCCCAGCACGCCACCGCCCTTCAGTTCTGCCCCCAGCAGCACATTGCCAAGGACCGTCAGGTGCGGGAACACAGAATAGCGTTGGAACACCACGCCCCGGTCGGGGCCGGGTTCGGGCGAGATCGGCACGCCATCAATCAGGATTTCGCCCTTGGTCGGGGTTTCCTGCGACAGCAGCATGCGCAGAAAGGTGGTTTTGCCACAGCCGGACGGGCCGACCAGGGCCACGAAGGAGCGCGGGGCGATTTCCAGGTTGATCTGCTCCAGAACCACCTGCTCGCCATATTCCTTCCAGACATTGCGGACGGAAATCTGTGTCATGCCCCGGCCCTCGCATCCTCAAACCACGGGAAGGCCCGGCGTTGCAGCACACGCAAGCCCAGATCCATCAGGAAGCAGAGCAGGGTGATCCAGGCGACATAGGGCAGGATCACATCCATGGCCAGATAGCGGCGCACCAGGAAGATGCGATAGCCAAGGCCGTTTTCACTGGCAATCGCCTCTGCCGAAATCAGGAACAGCCAGGCGGGGCCGAGGTTAAGGCGGATGCTGTCGATCAGGCGCGGCAGGATTTGTGGCAGTACCACGCGGATGGCGATGGTCCAGCTATTGGCCCCCAGCGTCTGCGCCTTGATCAATTGCTGTCGCGGCAGATCATCAATCTTCAGCATCAGATCGCGGATCAGGCAGGGCAGGACGCCTACCACGATCAGGGTGATCTTCGAAGCCTCCCCCAACCCCACCATGATGAACAGGATGGGCAGCACGGCCAGCGGCGGCACCATCGACACCACCGTGACAAACGGGGCCAGGGTGGCGCGGACATAGGGCAGCAACCCGGCGGCCAGCCCCACCAGCAACCCACCCGCCGCCGCGATGGTGATGCCTGCCGCCAGCCGGGCCAGCGAGGTGCC
>JAEMSB010000294.1:517-6242 GCA_016463045.1 Niveispirillum sp. | reverse complement strand
TCGACCTTCTGTCCAAGGTGCCGGATATCCGCGCCCCCGCCCATCCGCTGCCCCTGCCGACCCCGACCAAGGGGGAGGTGCGGTTTGACGGGGTGCGTTTCAATTATCCGTCCCGGCCCAAGGATAGCGCGCTGGACGGTCTGTCGCTGACGGTGCGGCCCGGTGAGCGGGTGGCCCTGGTCGGCCCCTCGGGGGCGGGAAAGACCACGATCTTCCAATTGCTGCTGCGATTCTATGACCCGCAGCAGGGCTCTGTGCGCCTCGACGGGGTGGACATCGCCCAGACCCACCCGTCCGACCTGCGGTCACGCATTGGCATTGTGCAGCAGGACAGTGTGATCTTTTCTGCCAGCGCCCTGGAGAATATCCGTTATGGCCGTCCCGGTGCGACGGACGCGGAGGTGCGGGCCGCCGCCGCGGCTGCCCACGCGCTGGAGTTCATTGAGGCGATGCCCGAGGGTTTCGACACGTTCCTGGGCGAAAAGGGCGTGCGCCTGTCGGGCGGACAGCGTCAGCGCATTGCCATTGCCCGCGCGATCCTGCGTGATGCGCCCGTCCTGCTGCTGGATGAAGCCACCTCGGCGCTGGATGCCGAAAGCGAGCGGGTGGTGCAGGCGGCGCTGGAAACCCTGATGAAGGACCGCACCACCCTGATCATCGCCCACCGTCTGGCCACCGTCGTCAATGCCGACCGTATCGTCGTGCTGGACGGGGGCAAGGTGGTGGAGGAAGGCACGCATGAGGAGTTGCTGCGCCGCGAGGGGCTGTATGCGCGGCTGGCGGCGCTGCAGTTCGCGTGAAGGTCAGGGGCGCGGGGCGGTCAGGATAGTGACCGCATTTTCGGCCAACCGTTCTGCGAAGGCCGCGTTCAAGGGCTGATGCCCCGCCAGGATGCGGTAGAATACGGGTCCATAGGCCATATCCAATAGGGTGTCGATATCCAGCGGCGGCGGGATTTCACCGCGCCTCGCAGCCTCCAGGATCAGGTTCCGCCCGGCCTCCCGGCTGGACAGGATGACGCGGTTCCGGAAGGCCCGCGTCATTTCACTTTCCGGGTCGGCGGCGGCCAGCGTCATGGCGATCTGCCGACCGCGTGTGGTGGCGAAGGCCTTCACCAGGGCCTGCATCTGTGCCGTCAGCGCCGCCTTCAGGCCCGTCTCCCCGCCCGCCTGTACCAACGGCACCCCATCGATCAGGGCTGCCATGGCCAGTTCGCAGGCATTGGTCCAGTTGCGGTAGAGGGTCGCCTTTCCCACGCCCGAACGGGCGGCCACTGCCTCCACCGTCAAACGGCCAAACCCTTCCTCCATGAGGATCGCATGCGCCGCCGCCAGGGCTTTTTCCCGGGCGGCGGTGCTGGGCGGGCGACCGCGCGGCTTTGCATCATTCATCATTGACTCATTTCGAAACGAAACGTATCGTAATTAAAATTAAACGACAGCAGGTGGAAAATGTCCAGCATCACGGCGGTTATGCCCTATTTCACGGTGAAGAATGCCTCTGCGGCCATCGATTTCTACTGCCGCGCCTTTGGGGCGGTGGAGATTTTCCGCATGACCGATCCCATGGATGGCCGCGTCGGCCATGCCGAACTGCGCCTCGGAGACAGCACCATCATGCTGTCGGACGAATATCCCGATTTCGGCGCGCTGAGCCCCGATACGGTCGGGGGCACGCCCGTCACACTGTATCTGGCCACCAAGGCCGTGGATGAGGATTTGGCGCGCGCGGCGGAGGCCGGGGCGATGATCATCCGTGCCGCCGCGAACCAGAGCTTTGGCGAACGCAGCGCCATGATCATGGACCCGTTCGGCCATCGCTGGATGCTGTCACAGACCATCGAACAGGTCAGCCCGGAAGAGATGCAGCGCCGCTGGAACGCGCAAACGGGTGCTTGAGGACTGGGACGGTGGGGGCGATCACGCCCCCGCGATCACCTTGTTGAAGGCCTTCACGGCGGCGGCGGCACCATCGGGATGGTTCCAGACCCCGCCGCTGACGGCCAGGAAATCGGCGCCGGCGTCGACCAGCACGGCGCAGTTTTCCACCGTGATGCCGCCGATGGCGACGCACGGCACTTCCATCATCTCCTGCCACCAGGACAGGATCTCCGGCTCGGCCCGCGCCTTGGGGTCCTTGGTGGTGGTGTCAAAGAAGGCCCCGAAGGCGACGTAATCGGCCCCATCCTCACCGGCGACCATGGCCAGATGCCGGCTGTCATGGCAGGTGACGCCAACGATGGCATCGCGGCCCATGATCTTGCGCGCCTGGGCATAGGGGGTATCCTCCTGTCCGACATGCACGCCGTCGCAGCCGCCGGCTGCAGCCAGATCGGGCCGGTCGTTCAGGATCAACGCCACCTCGCGGCCCTGCACCACGGGGCGCAGCGCGTCGATGGCGCGGCGGATGACATCGTCGCCCACATCCTTCAGCCGCAACTGCACGCAGGCCACATCGCCCGCATCCAGCGCCGAGGCCAGCAGGGTCGGGAAGGTGGCAAGATCGATCTTGGGCGGGGTGATCAGGTAGAGGCGGCAGTCGGACATGGTTTTCTCTGAACGATAAAGAAAAGGCCCGGCGGGATGAACCACGCCGGGCCCCTTGTTGGGCACTATATAGCAAGGGTCAACGGTCTTGACCCCTGCTATCCACGCCGAGCGGCGCAGAAGGGAACAGGGGCCAACCCTTATTCCTTGTTCTGGTAGATGCGCACCAGCTTGTCCAGCAGGGCCAGCGCGTCTTCGCGCGAGCGCTGGAAGGCGTTGCGGCCGATGATGGAGCCGTTGCCGCCGCCGTCGCGGATGGCGCGGGCATCCTCATACACCGCATCCTCGCCCTTGGCAGCGCCGCCGGAGAAGACAACGATGCGGCGGCCATTGAAGCAGGCCTGGGTGATGTGCTTCACACGGTCGGCCAGCGTGTCGCGCGGGATATTGTGCTTTTCATAGATCTTGCGCGCCTCGTCCTGTTCCAGGTCGGCGGTCGGCAGCTTGACCTTGATGATGTGAGCGCCCAGCAAGGCGGCCATGTGGGCCGCATACGCGTCGACGTCCAGCGCCAGCTCACCCTTCTTGGAGATGTCGCCACCGCGCGGGTAGGACCAGATGACGGTGGCGATGCCCTTGGACTTCGCCTCCCGCGACAGCTCGCGGATTTCCTCATACTGGCCGAACATGGCGTCGGAGCCGGGATAAATGGTGAAGCCGATGGCCGAACAGCCCAGGCGCAGCGCGTCATCGACGCTGGCGGTCACGGCCTGATCGGCATTTTCTTTCTGACGCGACAGGCTGTTGGCGCTGTTCATCTTGAGGATCAGCGGGATGGAGCCGGCAAAGGTGGCCGCGCCGGCTTCCAGCGGGCCCAGCGGGGCGGCATAGGCCGACAGGCCGGCATCGATGGCCAGCTGGAAATGGTAATGCGGGTCATAGGCAGCCGGGTTCATCGCGAAGCTGCGGGCTGGCCCATGTTCGAAACCCTGGTCGACGGGCAGGATCACCAGCTTGCCGGTGCCGCCCAGGCGGCCTTCCATCAGGATGCGGGCGAGATTGGCCTTGGTGCCGGGATTGTCGCTCTCATACCAGGAAAGGATTTCCTTAACGCGGCGGGTCAGCTTCATCTTCGTTTTCCTGCCATTTCTGCGGGGCGGCGGCCCCTATGTCGGTGCGGGTTTGATATCCCACAGGCCGGTGTAAAGCAACGTGACGGCATTACGGGGTAATCTCTGAAATTCCGTTACATTTATTTGAAATCAAGGACTTGGGTCAGGTGTTGCCGTAGGGTGGCACCACGGTTGCGCCGCCAGCACACCTCTGTCACAGGCTGGGACAGGCGGTGCAGACGGGCCCCATGCGCCTCTGTCAACGATGTCAGGCGCGTGTCAACGCTGTCACCGATTCCGGGTCCGGGCGAAATGGCGATGTCGGTACAGCCGGCGCGCAATGCCCCCAGCACCAGACCCGGCAGATCGGCACAGTCCAGCACGGCCAGGAAGGGGCCGGTTGCAATATTACCCCATTCATTTTGCAGCGCCGCCCACCAGCCGGCCCCGGCCAGCCCCGTGATGCCCGGTGTGGAAACCAGCCGTACGGGCCGCCCGCTTGCGATCTCCAACACCATACGCCCGGCCTCCAGCCCGTCCACGCGGATGGCGGGGGTCTGTGACCAATCGATGTCGGGCGGTGTCATAGGGTCGTTCCAGGGGTGGCGATGCGTTCAGGAAAGGACATTGCCGCGAAGGATGCAAAAAAAATCGCTGCCCCTGTCGGGACGGGCAGGGCCCCATCGTCCTTGGGGCATGGTCAAACAACGCTGGGGGAGGAAACCTATGTATGTCGATGGTTTTGTGTTGCCGGTGCCGAAGGACAAGATCGATGCCTATAAGGAACTGGCGACGCTGGCGTCCCAGGTCTGGATGGAGCATGGCGCCCTATCCTATGTCGAATGCGTCGCCGATGATGTTTCCTATGGTGAGGTGACGTCGTTCCCCCGGTCGGTTCTGGCCACGGAAAATGAGATCGTGATCCTGGCCTGGATCACCTATCCATCCCGCGAGGTGCGCGACGCCTGCAACGCCAAGGTCATGGCCGATCCGCGCATGCAGTGCGATGTCGGCTCCGCGCCGTTCGACACCAAGCGCATGTTCTTCGGCGGATTCACGACGCTGGTGGTCGCTTAAGGATATTGTCCGGCCCCTGGACCAGCCGCCCCGTTCGTTCTACCTCCTGATGTGGAGAGAAGGGCAAGCAAAGGGGGCGGCATGGTCCGGGGTTTGGGATTGCTGGCCGGTATCACGGCCATGGCGTTGGCCGGGCCGGCGGCAGCGCAGATCGTGGTAGGCAAGCCCACCAAGACGGCGACGGTGCGTCCGCGCGCCCTGGAGACAGCTCCGCAGGAAAATGCCGGCGGCAAGCTGCTGGCGACCGGCGGTGTGACGCAGGTTGAAGGGGCGGGCGGTGGCGGCCTGACGCCCTGGGCCGTCATCACCGGCTATGGCACCGACGATCAGGTGGGGGCCAATGCCTTCCTGACCAAGGTTTATTCCGATGATTATCGCCTGACCGCCTATGGCGGCGCCATCGGCCTGTTCGACCGGGTCGAACTGTCGGCGGCCAAGCATGTGTTCGACACGCGGCAGGTGGGCGCCGCCCTGGGCCTGGGCAAGGGGTATGAGTTCCGGCAGACGGTGCTGGGCGCCAAGGTCCGGCTGTTCGGCGATGCCATCATCGACCAGGACAGCTGGGTCCCACAGGTATCCGCCGGTATCCAGTACAAGGACAATGAACGCGACAGTCTGTTAAAGGCCATCGGTGCCCGCAGCGGCAATGGCACAGACTTCTATGTCTCGGCCACCAAGCTGCTGCTGGAATATAGCCTGCTGTTGAACGGTACCGTCCGCATGACCAAGGCCAATGAGATCGGCATTCTGGGCTTTGGCGGCACCGGCAATGGCTATGAGCCCATGGTGGAAGGCAGCGTGGGGTATCTGATCAACCGCAACCTGCTGATCGGGGTGGAATACCGGTCAAAGCCGGACAATCTGGCCATCGTCAAGGAAAGCGACTGGTTTGATGTGTTCGTGGCCTGGGTGCCGACGAAGAACGTGTCGCTGACTGTTGCCTATGCCGACCTGGGCACCGTTGCCATCCGGGACAAGCAGAAGGCGCTGTATCTGTCCCTGCAAGTGGGGTTCTGACGCCATGGCAAACCTGAAACACCTGCTGATGGC
>JAEMSB010000294.1:0-507 GCA_016463045.1 Niveispirillum sp. | reverse complement strand
GGCCGGGCTTCTGGCGGTTTCCACCCCGGCCCTGGCCGCCGACACGGCGGCCTTCGACGCCTTTGGCGGCAAGGCGGGGATCGACCGCGTGGCTAACGATTTCGTGACGCGCATGGAGCAGGATGCCAAGATTGGCTCCTTCTTCAAGGACAGCAATCCCGAACGGCTGCGCAAGATGCTGGCCGAGCAGTTCTGTGCCGAACTGTCCGGCCCCTGCACCTATACCGGCCAGACCATGCAGCAGTCCCATGCGAGGTTTGAGATCCGGCGGGAGCATTTCAACCGGCTGGTGGAGATATTGCAGGACACGATGAACGCGCACAGTGTGCCCTTCTGGGCGCAGAACAAGCTGCTGGCCAAGCTGGCGCCCATGGCTCGTGACGTTATGCACAATGCAGAGCGCACGGGCCTGCCGGTTGCCCCCCTGGCCCCGCCGCCCAAGCCGGAATGAGATGATGGCGCCGTTCCCGGTGGGGATGGCGCCATTTTTCGGGCTAGGTATTTTTG
>JAEMSB010000819.1 GCA_016463045.1 Niveispirillum sp. | reverse complement strand
ATGTGAAGGAGGCCGCGAAGGCCCTGTCCGGCCACATCATGGACACGCCCTGCGTCCCGTCGCGCACCCTGTCGCAACTGACCGGGGCCGAGGTCTGGGTGAAGTTCGAGAATTTGCAGTTCACCGCCGCCTTTAAGGAGCGCGGCGCCCTGAACAAGCTGCGCAAGCTGACGGAGGAGGAGCGGCGCCGCGGCGTCGTCGCCATGTCGGCTGGCAATCACGCCCAGGGTGTGGCCTATCACGCCGGTCGTCTGGGCATTCCCGCCACCATCGTCATGCCCGAAGGCACGCCCTTCACCAAGGTGGAGCGGACGGAGGAACATGGCGCCCGCGTCGTCCTGAAAGGCACCGTCCTGGCCGAAGCAGCGGCAGAGGCGGAGCGTCTGTCGCGCGACGAGGGGCTGGTCTTCGTCCATCCCTATGATGATCCCGACGTGATCGCGGGCCAGGGCACCATCGGTCTGGAAATGCTGGACGCCGTGCCGCATCTGGACACGCTGGTGGTCCCCGTCGGCGGTGGCGGCCTGATCAGCGGCATCGCGGTTGCGGCCAAGGCCCTGAACCCCGCCATCCGCATCATCGGGGTGGAGGTGGAGGCCTATCCCGCCATGGCTCAGGCCCTGAAGGGCGAGCCGATCCAGGTGGGCGGCGACACCATCGCCGAAGGCATCGCGGTGAAGAATGTCGGCGCCCTGACCCTGGATATCTGCCGCGCCCTGGTGGATCAGGTTGTCCTGGTCCCCGATGTCGCGGTGGAAGAGGCGGTGGCCCTGTTCCTGAACATTGAGAAGACAGTGGCCGAAGGGGCCGGTGCGGCGGGTCTGGCGGCCCTGCTGACCCATCCGCACCTGTTCCAGGGATCAAAGGTCGGGCTGGTCCTGTGCGGCGGCAATATCGACAGCCGCCTTCTGGCGCAGGTGATCATGCGTCAACTGGTGCGTGAAAGCCGCCTGATCGCGGTGCGCATCGCCATCCCCGACCGTCCGGGCGCCCTGTCCCGCATCACCGGTCTGGTGGGCGAAGCCGGCGGCAACATCATCGAGGCCTCGCACCAGCGCCTGTTCACCACCACGACGGTCAAGGCCACCGACATCGACCTGACCATCGAATGCCGGTCCAAACGCCACGCCCAACGCGTGGTCGAAACCCTGCGCACCACGGGCGGCCTGACGGTACAGGTACTGGCGGGTGGGGTGGAGTAGGGGTTTAACACAGGCCGGGCCGGAGGTATCAGCGAACGCCTTCGGCCTTACCTGCGACGGTGCAAATGTGCGAGCCCGTTGTGATCGTGGGATTTACGCCGCCCGCACGATCTCCACACCCACCGCTTCGCATTCCGCAAACGCGTCCAGCTTTTCCAGACGGATCAGGGCCATGGCGGCGCGTCCATCGCACAGCAGGGCCGACGCCAGCCGTTCGGCCAGGCATTCCAGCAGGTTGGTATGGCCCTCGGTAACAATCTGGCTGGCCGTGGCCACCAGATCGGCATGGGTCCAGGGCTGGTCCGTGTCCGCCGTCAGCGCCAGTTCCAGGTTCAGGCGCAGGCGCTGCGGTTTTACATATTCATAGTCATAGATGCCGATCAGCGTCGTCACCACTAGATCGCGCACGACCAGCACCACCTGTCCCGCATCACGCGGCTGCGCGTCGGGCGGACGCGACGGCGCGTCGGGCAGGATGTGGGGAAG
>JAEMSB010000818.1 GCA_016463045.1 Niveispirillum sp. | reverse complement strand
ATCATGCCCAGCGCACCGCGCACATGACCGGAGGAAGTGAGCAGGCGGCGATAGAGCACTGCCCCGGTATTGTCGATCTGCGATCCTGTGGCCGTCAGCAGGTTGTCGCCGAACCAGCCGCCCCGTGCCACCGCCGCGAACAGGCTGGCCGACAGGGGGGCGGCGAACAAAGCCTTCGCCAGGGGGGAGAAGATCCGGTCCCCCCGGATGGGCCGAAAGGCGCCATTGATGGTCACCACCGTGGGGGGCGGTTTGACCGCGTCGCCCGTGCCCAACGATACCGCGATGGCCGCACCCGCCGAATGGCCGATGATGACCGCTGGCACAATGCCAAGGGCGGTGATCAGCGCCTGCACCGCCATCCGCATGCCGTTCAGCGACAGGTCGGGCCAGTGCTGTGGCCGGGTGAAGCCATGACAGGGCAGGTCCGGCGCCACGACGCGGTGTGTGGCGGCCAGGATCGGCAGCAGATGACGCCAGGAATGGCTGGCAGCACCGGTCCCGTGCAACAGCAGCACGACCGGCGCGTCGGCCGGCCCCATTTCCTGCACATGCCAGCGCAGACCCGCCGCATCGACGAAGCGGCTTGCCGCCCGATGGGGCCAGTCCAGTCCGTCCCTGTTCCAGTCCAGCCAAGTGCCATCCATCATGCGGGTGGCCCTCGATGCATGGACGCGCGGACAATCTCCGACATGTGGGCGGCGTTGGCTTGACGCAGAAGGTGCAGGTCCGCGCCCAGCAGACCCGCCAGATTGGTGACGCTGTCACGCGGCCGCCGCGCAATATCGATGCAGATGGATTTCAGGCCTTGTGCGCGATAAAGCCGGGCTATGGTTTCCGTCTGTCGGCCTGCCAGCGCCCGGTCGGCGGTACCGTCCAGGGCGATATTGCCGCTGCCGTCGGTCATGATCACCACGACCGGCGTGCTGCCCCGGCGGCGCGCAGCCAGCGCCATTTCCAACCCGCGCTCCAGCCCGGAGGCGAGCGGCGTCGGTCCCCCGCCCGGCAGGGCCGCCAGCTTGCGCTTGGCGGCCACCAGCGACCGGGTCGGCTGCATCAGGATTTCAGCGGTCTTGCCCCGGAAGGCGATCAACGACACCTCATCCCGGCGGACATAGCAACTGGCCAGCAATTGTTCGATGGCCCCCTTGGTTTCCCCCAGCCGTTCCAGTGCTGTGGAGCCCGAGGCATCCACGACGAAAATGGCTGTCGATGCCTGTTGATGCTGCCGCCGGCGATAGCGGAAATCCTCCTTCCGGATCAGCAGGGCGGGGGGAGCGGCCCCGGTCTGGGCCACCATCAGGCGGGTGCGCAGCCTTTGCCAGGGGGCGGCGGCGCGAAGCGTTTCCACCAGATCGGGCCGGGCATCGGGGAAGGGTGGCGTATTGCTGCTTCCAAAGGGGCGGCCGCGCCGGACATTGCGGGCCGTTGCCCCGCCCTTGCCGGTACGGCTTCCCTGCCGTGCTGCCCGTTCGCCGACCTTCAAGGTCAGGCCGTCCACCGCCCCCTGGTCCACAGCGGCCAGCAGTTCCGTCAGGCTGTCCAGATCTTGCGGCGTTCCATTGCCCTCGCTTTCGCCGGCATCTCCTGGTGGGGGCTGGCTCTGTGCGTCACGCGCGGCGGCGGGTTCCGGTGGTGGTGGGGCCTGATCGGCTGAAGGCTGGGTTTGCGTCAGTCTGACACCCAGGC
>JAEMSB010000817.1 GCA_016463045.1 Niveispirillum sp. | reverse complement strand
GCCTGAAATTCTCCGGCCTGTCGCCCGACGGCATCCTGCCGGAAATTGTGGAGCTGCCGGACCATCCCTGGTTCGTGGGCGTGCAGTTCCATCCGGAACTGAAGTCCAAGCCGTTTGACCCGCACCCGCTGTTCACCAGCTTCATTGGTGCTGCCATCGCGCAGAGCCGGCTGGTTTGATCGGATAGGACGTGAAAGGCCGGGGCAGGTGCAAACCTTCCCCGGCCTTCTTTTTTTCCGGCCCCCGCCTGCCCATATGGCGGCGTAAAGGAGCATGCCATGACCCGCACCGTTAATGTCGGCCCGCTGTCTATTGCCAATGACCGGCCTTTCATCCTCATTGCCGGCCCGTGTCAGCTGGAAAGCCGCGACCATGCCTTTGCCATGGCGGGGGCACTATCGGAACTGACTGCCAAGCTGGGCATCGGCCTGATCTACAAGACCAGCTTTGATAAGGCCAACCGCACCTCGGTCAGCGCGCAGCGTGGCTTGGGCATGGACCAGTCGCTGCCCATCCTGGCCGATATCCGCGATACGTTCGGCTGCCCCGTCCTGACCGACATTCATACGGCCGACCAATGCGCGCCGGTGGCGGAGGTCGTGGACGTATTGCAGATCCCCGCCTTCCTGTGCCGGCAGACGGACCTGTTGCTGGCCGCTGGTGAGACGGGCAAGCCCATCAATGTGAAGAAGGGGCAGTTCCTGGCGCCCTGGGACATGAAGAATGTCGCCGCCAAGATCGCGTCGACCGGCAATCACAACATCCTGCTGTGCGAACGCGGGGCCAGCTTCGGCTACAACACGCTGGTCAGTGACATGCGCTCCCTGCCTATCATGGCGCAGACCGGTTACCCCGTTGTCTATGACGCCACCCATTCGGTGCAGCAGCCGGGCGGGCAGGGCAGCAGCAGCGGTGGTCAGCGCGAATTCGTGCCCGTTCTGGCCCGTGCCGCCATCGCCATCGGTGTGGCGGCCGTCTTCATGGAAACGCATGAGAACCCCGATTGCGCGCCCAGCGACGGCCCCAACATGGTGCCGCTGGACCAGATGGAAGGTGTGTTGTCCACGCTTGTGGCCTTTGACCGCATCGCCAAGGCCAACCCGGTCAGCATCTGACCATCCGCACCTTTGACAAAGTACCGGCCTTTGCCCACCATCGGCTTATAACGAAAGGCGGGGCCTGCAACCCCGCCGGTGGTGTGAGGAAGACGCAATCCATGTCCGTTCCGTCCCTGGGCCCCCGCAATGACCGGCGGGGCGGCCCGATTTCCCGTTTTATCGGTCGTATGGGTCTGCGCCTGCTGGGCTGGCGTATTACGGGCGCCTTTCCGAACTTGGAAAAGTTCGTGGTGATCGGGGCGCCCCACACGTCCAACTATGATTTCTTTGTCGCCATGGCCACCATCCTGGCCACCGACCTGCGCATCCATATCCTGGGCAAGCACACCCTGTTCTGGGGGCCGCTGGGTCCCATCATGCGCTGGTGCGATGTGCTGCCGGTGGATCGCCGGTCGGCACATGGGGTGGTGGGTGATTGCGTGGCCGCCATTGAGGGGGCGGAAAAGATGGTGGTCGGTGTCGCGCCCGAGGGCACGCGCAATCCCAAACCAGGGGCCGGATGGAAGACGGGCTTCTGGCATATTGCGCGTCAGGCCGGCGTTCCGATCATACCTGTCGCGCTGGATTATGCGA
>JAEMSB010000816.1 GCA_016463045.1 Niveispirillum sp. | reverse complement strand
ACACAGGAACCCGCGTTATGAATCGAGTGATCAACGATCCGGACCAAGTGGTCGAGGACATGCTGCGCGGTATTCTGGTCGCGCACCCCGAGCTGCGCCAATACGAGTCCAACCCACGTGTTATCGTCAAAGCCAAGCCCTCGAACAAGGGCCACGTGGGCATTGTCACCGGCGGCGGTTCCGGCCATGAACCGGCGTTTCTCGGCTACGTCGGCCCAGGCTTGGTGGACGCCGTGGCCGTCGGTGAAATCTTCTCCTCACCCACCGCCAAGAGTTTTTTCGACGCCTTCCGCGCCGCCGACCATGGCGCGGGCGTGGCCTGCCTGTATGGCAACTACGCCGGCGACAACATGAACGTGAAGCTGGCGATGAAAATGGCCGCCAGCAAAGACATGCGCATCCGCACGGTGGTCGCCAACGACGACGTGGCGTCCGCGCCCAAGGCCGACATCGCCAAGCGTCGCGGTGTAGCCGGGGAGATCTTCATGTGGAAGATCGGCGGTGCCGCCGCTGCCCAGCATTACGACCTGGACGGCGTGATTCGGGTGGCGCAGAAAACCGTCGACCACTGCCGCTCGATTGGTATCGGCCTTACGCCCTGCACCATCGCCGCGGTGGGCAAGCCGAACTTCCAGATTCCCGACGGGCAGATGGAATTAGGTATTGGCCATCATGGCGAGCCGGGCATCGAAGTCATCCCGATTGAACCGGCCGCCGCCATGGCCGAGCGCATGCTGGCGCCGATCCTCGCCGACCGCGATTTCAGCCAGGACGACAGCGTGGTGGTGCTGGTCTCTGGCCTCGGCGCCACCCCGGTGATGGAGTTGTATATTTTCTACGCCGAGGTGGAAAAACAGCTCAAGGCCAAAGGTTTGAAGATTCACCGTTGCTACGTGGGCAACTACTTCACTTCCCTGGAGATGATGGGCGTGACCTTGACCCTGCTCGGCCTCGACGCCGAGCTGAAAACCCTGATCGACCAACCCTGCCGCTCCATCGGCATGACCCAGGCGGAGTGAACCATGAGCCAGCATTTTTCCACCCATGATGGCAGCGCCATCGTCGCCGACCTGGTCAGCGTGATCGTGGCCAACCGGGAGTACCTCAGCGAAGTCGACGGCGCTATAGGCGATGGCGACCATGGCATCAACATGGCCAAAGGCTTTGCCCATTGCGGCCGCACGATCGAAGGCCGCCAACTGACCCTGGCCGAAGCTCTGGATGAACTGACCCTGAGCCTGATGGAAGGCATCGGCGGCTCCATGGGGCCCTTGTATGGCAGCCTGTTTATCGGCATGGCCGACGAAGTGCGCGGCAGTGAAGACATCGACGCCGCCACCTTCGCCCGCCTGCTGCGCGGCGGCTTGACCTCGCTGCAGGACATCACCGAAGCGGGCGTGGGCGACAAGTGCTTGATGGATACATTGATTCCGGCGGTAGAAGCGTTTGAACGGGCGCATGCGTCGGGGCGTTCTTTCAGCGATGCGCTCGATGCGATGAAAACGGCCGCCTCCCAAGGGCGGGATTCGACCAAGGACCTGGTGGCCAAGATTGGCCGGGCCAGTCGTTTGGGTGAGCGCTCCCTCGGCGTTCTGGATGCCGGGGCCGTGTCGTGCTGCCTGATCCTTACGCAGTTGGCGGACTCGATTAAACCCCGTTTAACCTGACATGACCGAAAACCAATGTGGGAG
>JAEMSB010000293.1 GCA_016463045.1 Niveispirillum sp. | reverse complement strand
GTGGTCGGCAGCCTGCAGGGGCTGCAGTTCGCGGCAACCGGCATCCTGGCCGGGGGCGTGATCGCCACCACCATCTTCGCCCTGTCTGTCTTTGCCGCGCCCATGCTGCTGGACCGCGATATCGACGTGGTCACGGCGATGATCGCCAGCCAGCGCGCCGTGCGCGCCAATCTGAAATTGATGCTGGCCTGGGGTGCCATGGTGGCGATCGTGATCGGGGCCAGCATCCTGGGTGGGCTGCTGGCGCTGATTGTCACGCTGCCCTGGCTCGGGCATGCGACATGGCATCTCTATCGCCGCGCGGTGGAGCCGGCGGCAACCTGAACGATCCCGCCACCGGTCTCCCCACGGGGGGCCGGATTGGGCAATCTTCCTAAACATGGGGCAAGCCTCACCCGCCCTGGCGCAGCCATCAGGCTTGTGTCACAGGGGCGCGTTGATCCAATCCCGCCCACTGCCGGCACGGCAACGGACGGGAAAATCAATGACGATGGTCAGGCAAAGGCGGGCGGCGCGCGCGCGCCATGCGCGGCAGTGATATCCGGTTGAACCGGATTATGGGCACGGACAAGTGTCCAATTGCGCCGACGACGCCAGACAAGGGGCAGCAGCAGGACAAGCGCCAGCAATAGCGGCGCCACGCTGGTCACGGGCATGAAGCCGCAGCCATAATGCATCTCACCGACCCCGTCATGATCGGCAACGGGATTACCCTGGGCGTCGACCTTGAGGAGACGGTCAGCCCCGCTGGCGGTGCAGATGGTCAGCGTCATCACGCCCTGTGCGGCCTCACGCCAATCCGGCATGAAACCGGCCGGCACGAACCCGCGCAGCAGCAGACCGGCCAGCAGCATCAGGGCTGCCAACCGGCCAAAGCGACCGAAAAGGGTGGAGCGCAAACCATTCATAGTGAGAGTTTTTGGCACGCAGCACCGTCGGTGTCGACGGGCGGGATGCCGCAGTTTTTGCAATGCAGCATCCGCTTGCTCAACAACTCAATAGCTTTGAACGGGCATGGCGACCGGAAAGCCCCCACGGTGCAGGCAACGGCCCAGCGCATCGGCAAAAGCTTCACGTTCCGAAGGCGTCAGGTCCGCAGCAAAGCACAGGCGTTGTTCCCGACTGTGCAGTTCCAGGCGGCGGCAATGACCAGCACCATCGCGCACCCGCACCAGCCGCAGCCCAAAAAGGGGCAGCGTGTCAGCGCAGCCCGGCCCACCCTTCCAATGGCGTTCCAGGCGCAATTGTCCACCTTCGACTACCACCCGTTCCGACCGTTCCCGCGCGCGGCGGACGGCGATGAAGGCCGCCATCAGGAAAATCAGGTTCCCGGTCAGGAATAGGATCGCCCACCAGAGGGCGGCGGCCATCAGGGCCAGGTCGATCAGGCAGACAATGGCTAGCGTGATGGCCATGAAGGTGGAAAAGCCCCGGTCACCGAGCGAGGCGGGCGGGGTGATGACAGCATCAAACAGGGGGGACTCGACAGCCACCTGATCATCAACGGCGGCGAAGGGCAGAGACATTCCAGGGGTCATGATGGATCCCACTGTCAAAGGATGAGGCGGTTCACCGCCCGCTCCCGTGGGATCAGGCGATTGAAGCCGGATGACGTTTGGGGGACAGTTGGGATGGCGGTCCACGCGCATGGACGCGATCAGGACCGGTGCCGACCGGATCAGACGGGCTGGTCAGCCAGGGTGTGAACGACAACCAGTCGACAGGCACCCATAGGGTGGGACCGGTGACAGCCCCCACGGTCGTGAACCCAGCAGCGGCAAACAGACAGGGCGCATCGGTATGCGCTGCAAGGCCGCGATCATCGCCAGTGGTTGGTATCGTGCGCTCCCCGTTCGGGGTGCAGATGGTGATCAGGGAGCCGGCATCAGCCGCGAAGGTCGGCATCATTCCGGGCGCCAGCAGGGAACGCAGGGCAAGCGTCAGCAACAGCAGCCAGATCATGGCTACCCTTGCATCCCCTGCCCCTGCCTGCCTATGCGTACCGACCATGCCCCCTCATACCTTCCAAACCGTCCAGACCGCCTTGCGGCACATCAAGCCGTGCGCAGCTTTCGCCAACCTGTGTCGATGGCCAGAACGGCCATCAAACTGCCCCCCACCATGGGAAACAGGATCGACAGGCCGACAATGGCCGGCCAGAAGCCCCAGGGAATGCGCCGACCCGCCAGGTGTTTGGGCGCCGCCACACCGCCCCCCGCCGGGCGGCGCTTCCACCACATCACCACGCCCGTGACCACGGTCATCACGATGAACAGGCAGGATGCCAAGCCAATCAACTGGTTCAACAGCCCGAACTGCCGGCCCATATGGGCCATGGTGTTCCATTCCACAACCTTGCCCAGAGGGCTGTACCGGTCCCAACCGATATCATCCAGCACCTGACCGTTGGCCGGGTCGATATAGACGGTGCGCTGTTCCTGCGCCCGGTCGGGGATCATGGAGGCCATGTAAAGCCCCTCCGGCCCCTGCGGATAGAACAGGCGCAGCTTCGGGCCCGTCACCCCGCGTTCGGCCAGGGTCGCCATAACCTGATCAATCCCCACCGGCCCGGCACCACTGCCTGCGGGTGGGGCGGCATGGCGGACGGCCCAAGGGATGTCCCGGTTGTTGGGGTCGTGTGGCGGGCCGGCTGGCGCCGCCTCTGCCCCGCCATGCTCGGCATGGAGATCAACCGATCCCTTGCGCGGCGGTTCCGCCCCGAAATTGGGGGTGGGGGCCGTGGCCGCCGACAGGGTGCCGAGGCTGGCCAGTTGACCGCCCCAGAACCCGGCCCAGGGCAGACCCGACAGGATCAGGAATGCCACCAGGAATACGTTCAAAAAGGCCGGCACTGCATGCAGGTCACGCCACCACAAGCGTCCCTTGGCGGCCAGACGCGGCACCAGCGTACCGCGCAACGTGGCCCGGCGCGGCCACCACAGGAACAGCCCCGTGACCAGTAGCACGAAGGTCCAGCACGCCGCCAATTCCACCAGCCAGTCGCCGACCTTGCCCACCATCAGTTCCCCATGCAGGTCGCCGACAATGGCCATCAGACGGCGATCAGCGCGGATACTGCCCTTGATCTTCGCCGTGTAGGGATCAACAAAATAGGTCCGGGCTGGTCCGTCCGGCATCCGCACCGTCCATTCATGGGCCTTGGCGACGTCACGACCAGGGATGTAGCGGGTGACCTGTCCGCCGGGAGCGGCGGCCAGCACCGCCGCTTCCTGCGCGGATGCCGACTGCATCGCCGCCTGCGGCACCACATCCATCAGGTCGGCATAGACGATGCTCTCAATCTCCCGGTCGAAGAGATAGAGGGCACCCGTCACCGCCAGCATCAGCAGGATCGGGGCCACGAACAGCCCGGCATAGAAATGCCAGCGCCAGACGGACCGGTAAAGCGCCGCCCGGCGCTGCCCCTGTTCAGTGGCCTCCGCCACCATATCCATGTCGGAACTGCTCATGGTCCCCTCCCCGCTTAGAAGCGCACCGTGCCGCGCAGCGCCACCTGACGCGGATCGCCCGAATAGACGGCCAGTGCCGTGCCGGTGCCCGTAAAGTAGCGCTTGTCCAGCAGGTTGCTGGCTGTCAGGTCAAAGTCCCAGGCCCCGATGCTGTAGCCCAGGCCGGCATCGACCAGCGTATAGGCGTCCAGACGCTTTGGCCCGGCATTGACCAGCGACCGGCTGCCCACATGCGTGCCGCCCAGTCGCAGTTCCAGCCCGTCCACCGGCAGGGCGATCCGGCTGTTCAGCGTGGCCTGGAAGCGGGCTGTGTCGGCCAGACGGCCCTCATCGCCATCATTGCTACGGATAACCTCCGGGTCCATGAAGGCGGCACCGGCCTGCAGGGTCCAGCCATCGACCACCGACACTTCGCCCTCCAGCTCCAGCCCACGCACCCGCGCTTCGCCATTGCTGATCTGGAAATCGGAATTATCGGGATCGGTGGTCAGATAGTTGGTGCGTCGGATATCGAACAGGGCGGCACTGAACCGCACGCCGTCGCCGGCATAACGGATACCCAGTTCCTTCTGGTTCGATTCTTCCGGATCGAACGGTGTGCCGTCCGCCGACCGGCTGCCCAGCACATTTTCCAGATCAAAGCCGGTATTGTAGCCACCATAAACGGACCAGGCATCCGTCAGGCGATATGTTGCCCCCACCTGCCAGGTGAAGCCATCAATGCTGGACTTATCAACCGCGCCATTGAAGATGGAGGTATAGTCGATCCAGCTTTGGCGTGCGCCCAGCACGACATCGAACCGGTCGGTGAGACCGATCAAGTCCTGAAAATAGACAGCATGTGTATCGGCATCCCCGACGCTGGCAAAGGCGAAGGTGCGGGCCGGTTCCACGCTGTCAAAGGTGTAATCGGGGCGCAGGACGTTGATATTCCCGACGTTGGTCAGGTTATATTGCAGGAAGTCGCTGCGCTCGGCACCGAACTCGTACCCGCCCAAAATCTTATGGGTCACGGCACCCGTCGCAACAGTCCCCGACAGGTCCAACTGGGCTATGTAGTATTCATCATCCTCAGCGCCGATGCGGCCATTGCGGGTCAGCGTGACATTGTCCGCCAGTATCGGGCGGACACGGGTCTGCAGAAAGTCGGTATTGAACTCCTGATATTGCAGGCGGGGTGTGACGGTCCAACCGCCCCCCAGATCCACCTCTGCCCAGGCCTGAACCAACGGCGCGTCGGCATCCAAATAGCCGACATCCGGTTCGCCCAGAAACAGACCGCGGCGCAGCGGCATCACGCTGTTGGACTGGATAGTACCAATGACCGGCAGGCCGGGATTGTTCAGCGTCCGGCGTTCGATATATTCGGCCACCAGATGCGCCGACACAGACTCCGCCGGCTGCCATGCCACGGACAGCCCGACATTCTCACGGTCCATGTCTTGGAAATCCACGAAGGTGCCGGACCGCTCGATCTCCCCTGTCAGGCGGGCGGACAGGGTGTCGGTCAGCGCACCGGTAATGTCGAAACTGGCGAGTTTCTGATCATCGCTGCCCAGCAAGACCGACACGCTGCCGGCGAGATTTTCCTGCGGCCGCTTGGTCACCATGCTGATGATGCCGCCGATGGCGGAATGACCGTAAAGCACGGCGGACGGGCCCTTCAGCACCTCGATCCGCTCAACATTCGACAGGGCCGAGGGGTCCACATCCTCATAATAGCGCTGGCGGATGCCGTTGCGCATCTGGTCGGCCTGGAAGCCCCGCACGCGCAGGCTGAAGCTCTGATATCGGGCCACGCGGCTGTTGCCGACGCTGGCCGACGGGACGGCGCGCAGCGCGTCGCCCACACTGCGCACACCGGCATCGGTCAGTTCCTCGGCGGTCAGGACCTGCACCGACTGCGGCACCTTGGCCAGCGGGATCCCCGACTTTTCACCGAAATCACCGCTGATCTTGGTGCCGGTGACGATGACCTCGTCCGTCAGGTCCTTGGCGGGTTCGGCCCAGACAGGCAGGGAAAGGCAAAGCGAAGCAGCACCGGCCAGCAGGCGGCGGCGGAAATGGATAGTCATGATGAAACCATGGATTTTCGATGCCCCGGTTTCCCTTTCAACGAGAAACCGGCTGCAGCATGCCGAAACGGCACGGATCAAGGGGGTACGGACCCCGGGCTAAGGGCAGTCAGGCCACCAAAGGCGGACCACGCGCCGCCGGCGGGCGGCAGAGCCATTGCGGGCTGCTGGTCAATGAACGGAGGACTACCTGCCGCAACTGTCGTGGCGGCAAGGTGACGAGCAGCAACACAAACAGCAGCAGCGGCGACCAAGTGCCGAGCATGGCAAAGGCGCAGAGGCCATCCTGAAGGGTATCAGCCGGGGCCTGATTTTCATCGTCCGACGGGATCACCTGTTCCCCGATGCTGGAACATATGACCAGGAACCCCTGCCCGTCACCAACATCAAAGTTCGGCATGTAGCCGCCAGGGATCATACCCCGCAGCAGCAGGGCACAGAGTAGCACCATGCCGGCCAGATGCCGCATGCTGAACAATCCGGTCCTGGGCGCGCGCGTTTCCATGCGTTCCTTGTGACGCCTATGGTTCACCGGGTCAATATCCAACCCATGCGGCATTTATCGCACAATCCAATCGACCGAGACGGGAATGACGCTGGCCTGGACTCGCTGCACTGACCTCCGAAACACCCCTTGTTCCAGCCCCTCGATCATGAGCGTTTGAACCGCTCCGAGTTTGCCGGAGGCTCCAACTCTTGAGTAGGATGGAGCATCAT
>JAEMSB010000292.1 GCA_016463045.1 Niveispirillum sp. | reverse complement strand
GCCCATGCCGTTGCACACACGCACGCCGCGTTCCAGGAAGCGCTGCACCAGCTGGTCCGACAGCGGCGCCCCGCCGCAGCCCCAGGACCGCAGCCTTGTCAAATCCACCGACGCGAAGCGCGGATGCAGCGACAGCATCTGATAGATGGCGGGCACGCCGAAAATCGCATCCACCCGCCCTGCGGCCACCAGATCCAGCATCACATCGACATCGAACCCCGGCATGATCAGCACCCGCCCGCCGATGATCAGGGTAGGCAGCGTGTGCAGATTGATGCCCGCCGTATGGAAAAGTGGCAGGAAATTCAAGGTCGTGTCGCGCGCCGTCAGGCCGATGGGCTGCGAGATGTTGATATAGTTCACCATGGCCATGGTGAAGGTATAGATCACGGCCTTGGGCGTGCCCGTCGTACCGGACGTGTACAGCAGATACCAGATGCCATCCGCCGGCCACAGGCGTCGCCCTACATGGACCGGCGTCGCGTCCCGCCGCTGCGCATAATCGGCATCCAGCCCGACCCGCAGGGGCACATCGCCCGACAGGTCCGCCGCCACACCCGCATCCTCATCGCCAAAGAACAACACACGCGGGGCGCTGTCGGTCAGCAGGGGCCGGATTTCCGCCGCCGGCATACGCCAGTTCAGCGGCACCAGGATGGCCCCCATCTTGGCGCAGGCGAACAGCATCTCGAAGAACTCGATGCGGTTGCGGCACAGGATGGCGACGCGGTCCCCTTCCGCCACGCCCAGCGACAGCAGCAAGCCCGCCGCCCGCGCCGCGCGCTCGTCCAGGCCGGCATAGGTGACGGTGCGGCCCGTCGCCACCTCCTCCATGGCGATGTCGCTACCCACCAGTTCGGCCCGCTTGGCGGTAATGTCGAAGATGCAGGGGATCACATCACACCTCCCCCGCGCGCCAGGGGGGACAGGCCGAAAGTGATCAGTTCCGCCGCCGCGTCGGCCACTTCCTTGGCGCTCTTATCGCTGCTCCACACGGCGTAACGCATGCCCAGGAACACGCTCATCCCGATCAGGGCCCAGGCGCGTTCCTCCTCATGCCCCGGACGGATCTCGCCCTTCTCGGCGGCCTGGGCCAGGTTGCGGGTATAGGCAGCGGCGAAGACCTTGTAATAATTCAGATACGCATCCTCGGCGACGAACTGCGCCTCCATGACGATGCGGTACAGGTCCTTGTGCTCGCGCACGAACTCGATGAACGCCTCCAGGCCTAGCCGCTCCGCCGTCAGACGGTCGACATTGCCGGGCACGCGCTCGGCAATGTGCTGGCGCGTCAGGTGGCCCATATCATCGACCAGGGCGCGGAACACCTGCTCCTTGCTGTCGAAGTAGGTGTAGAACGTACCCAAGGCCGCACCGGCCCGCTGCGTGATCCCGCTGATCGACGCCTCGTGATAACCGCGCTCGCCAAACTCCGCCGCCGCCGCATCCAGCAGCTTGCGCAGCGTCCGCTTGCCCCTTTCGGTGCGCGGGGCCTTGGACGTTGCCGTCTCTTCGCCGCCCATGATTTCCTCCCTGTCTACAACTTGAATATTGACTCAGGTTTCGATTTGCCGCAAGCATGGGGGCAAGCCGGACGGAAGATCGACCAATCGATCTCCATCAACCCCAGCCTTCCACGACCAGCGCAATCGGTCCAGGGCGGGATAACGAACACCGGCACGGGATGGAAGCTTCAAGAGGGGTAGACCGGCGCATGCCGTATCTGGTCACCAGCGATCGGGCGAAAATCGCCTATGATGATGTGGGTCAGGGGCGCCCGCTGCTGCTGGTCCATGGCTGGGCAACGCATGCCGGTTTCTTCCGCCCGCAGGTCGAAGGCCTGTCGCAAAGCTTCCGCATCATCAGCATCGATCTGCGCGGCCATGGCCGCTCGCGGGCGGCAGATGGTGATCTTTCCATCGATCTTCTGGCCCGCGACATCGTGGAACTGGCCAACCATCTCGACCTGAACGACCTGCTGGTCGTGGGCTGGTCGATGGGGGCCATGGTGCTGTGGCGGGCATTGCTGGACGGGTTATCGTCGCGCGTCGCCGGCATGATCTCCATCGACATGGCGCCCCGCGTCATCAATGGCGATGGCTGGGATTTAGGCCTGCGCGGCAGTTCGGCAGCCAAATCGGCACGGCAGAGCCAGGCCGCCATGGTCGCCAACTGGCCCGCCGTCGGCCCACGTGTTGCCGCCCGCATCTTCGCCGAAGGTCTGGATGTGGAACAGGCCATCCTGCGCCGCTGGGCAGAGACGGAGGTGGCGGACAGCGACCCCGTGGCCATGGCCCGGCTCTGGACCTCGCTGACGGCGCAGGATTTCCGCCCCCTGCTGCCCGGCATTTCCGTACCCGTCCTGGTGACGCACGGAAAGCTGTCGCGCCTTTATTCCCAGGATACGGCCCAGGCGCTGGCAGCGCTGCTGGCCCATGCCATCACCATCGGGTTCGACCGGTCGGGCCATGCCCCGCATCTGGAAGAACCCGACCTGTTCAACAGCACGCTGACCCGTTTCGCCGCCACCCTGCCCCCGCCGGGTGGTGCGGATGCAACCGGTGCCGGGCGGGATGAACCCGCCGGCGCTCAATGAGAATGAAAGGGAGAACCATGAAGACGTCGTTCGGTAAATCCTCCATCACCGCCCTGCTCTGCGCCGGCACGGCCCTGACCAGCCTGGCTTCCCTGCCCGCCCTGGCGCAGCAGGCCCCGGCCCAGGAAACGGCCAGCGAAGGCATCCTGGGAGAGATCGTCGTGACGGCCCGCCGCCGCGCGGAAAGCCTGCAGGACGTGCCCGTCTCCATCTCGGCCTTCACCGCCGAACAGCTGGAAAATGCCGGCACGCCCGACATCACCTCGCCGACCACGACCACGCCCAACCTGACCATGCAGGTGGCGCGCGGTTCCAACTCCACCCTGATCGCCTTCATCCGCGGCGTGGGTCAGCAGGACCCGCTCTGGGGCTTTGAACCCGGCGTAGGCCTTTATGTCGACGACGTCTATGTGGCGCGCCCGCAGGGTGCTGTGCTGGATATTTTCGACATCGAACGGATTGAGGTTCTGCGCGGTCCCCAGGGTACGCTCTATGGCCGCAACACCATCGGCGGTGCTGTCAAATATGTGACCAAGCGCATCGATGACGAGCCGCATATGAAGGCCAAGGTGCAGGTCGGCTCCTATAAGCAGACCGACCTGATCCTGTCCGGTTCCGCACCGGTGACGGAGAATGTGGGCGTGTCGGGTGCCGTGGCCCTGTATCGCCGCGACGGTTACGGCAAGAACCTGACCACGGGCCAGGAACATTACGACAAGGACGTGTCCGCCGGCCGCCTGTCGGTGGAATTCAAGCCGAACGAGGACGTGTTCATCCGGGTTGCCGCCGACAAGACGGTGGATGACAGCAATCCCCGCCATGGCGCCCGCCTGTTCGCCACCCCAACCGTCCCGGTCCTGGACAGTGTCTATGACACGCGCGCCGGCCTGACGGGCAAGCAGAAGGTGAAGAACCAGGGCGTGTCCGGTACCATCGAGTATAACGTCAACGACAGCGTGATGGTGAAGTCCATCACCGCCTATCGCGACGGCCGCTCTGACACTGTTATCGACTTCGACAATCTGCCCGCCAAAATCCTCGACATCCCCGCCTATTACGAGGATGACCAGTTCAGCGAGGAACTGCAGCTCGTGTACGAAGGCGACCGCCTGAAGGGCGTTGCCGGCCTTTACTACATGGATGCCCATGCAGAGGGTGCGTTCGACACGATCCTGGCGCTGGCCAACCTGACCACGCTGACCTCTGGTTCGGTCGATACCAAGTCCTATGCGGCCTTCGCCGACTTCACCTATGAGCTGACCGATCAGGTCAAGGCCTCGGTCGGTGCGCGCTACACCTCGGACAAGAAGACGGGCACCGTCTACCGCGTGAACTATGCCGGCCTGACCAGCCCGCTGTTCGGCGGTGCGGCGCGCAACCCGACGCTGATCCGCTCCAACTACACCAACCAGCGCACCTTTGACGAATTCACCCCGCGTTTCAGCCTGACCTATGAGGCGACCCGCGACTTGACGCTCTATGCCTCCTATGGCCGGGGCTTCAAGTCGGGCGGGTTCGACATGCGCGGCGACGTGATCTCCACCCCGGACACGGCCAACGGCTATGAACCCGAACTGGTGGATACGTATGAGGTCGGGTCCAAGTCCCGGTTCTGGGACGGTCGCGCCACCTTGAACCTGGCCGCCTTCTATTCCGACTATAAGGGCCAGCAGGTGACGACACAGGTCCCGTCGGGCACCACCGTGGTCAGCTTCGTGGACAATGTCGGTTCCTCCACAATCAAGGGTCTGGAAGCCGAAGGTCTGCTGGCCGTTACCGATGAACTGACGGCCAATTTCGCCATCGGTTACATCGACGCGGAATTCAAGAAGTTCCTGCGCTACAACCTGACCAGCCGCGTGTACGAGAATATCGCCAACACGGCCGTGTTCCAGAACACGCCGAAATGGACGGCGAATTTCGGCCTGACCTACGTCCATGACATGGGCGAAGGCGGCACCCTGACCCTGACCGGTAATGCCGCTCACCGCAGCGCCTTCTCCCTGTTCGAATTCCGCAACGCGCTGCTCGATCAGGATGGCTATACGCTCTATGACCTGTCCGCCGTCTGGACCGCCGCCAGCGACAACTGGTCGGTGGGCCTGCATGGCAAGAACCTGGGCAACAAGAAGTACCGTGTCGGCGGCTACAACTTCCCCGGCGCCCTGTTTGGCGACAGCATCATCGGTTACTACGGCGCCCCCCGTACCGTGACCGCCACGGTCGAGTACCGGTTCTAAGCGATGGCGGGGTGGTGCCACCGCACCACCCCTCTCGCCTTGTAACGGCTCTTCATGTGACTATCTCCCTGCCTGGCGCCGCGTCTCCCCCGGGGACGCGGCCCTTCTTTCCCATGACTTTTCATAAGGGATCGTGATGAACAGCGACGCGACCGTGGGCCGCCAAGGCGGCAATGCCTATCGCACCTATGTTCTGGTCGTCCTGATCCTGGTCTATATCTTCAATTTCATCGACCGGCAGATCCTGGGCATCCTGGCGCCGTCGATCAAAGCCGAACTGAACCTGACCGACAGCGATCTGGGATGGCTGGGCGGCTGGGCCTTTGCCCTGTTCTACACGGCCATGGGCGTGCCCATCGCCATGCTGGCCGACCGGTTCAGCCGGACCTGGATCATTACCGTCTCCCTGGCGGTGTGGAGCGGTTTTACCGCCCTATGCGGTGCCGCCACCAGCTTCTGGCAATTGTTCCTGTGCCGGCTTGGCGTCGGTGTGGGAGAGGCGGGGGGCGTGGCGCCTGCCTATTCCCTGATCGCCGACTACTTCCCGCCCAAGGAACGGGCCCGCGCGCTGGCGGCCTATAGTTTCGGCATCCCCATCGGCATGGCGCTGGGCATCCTGTTTGGCGGCTTGATCGCGCATCAGATCGGCTGGCGTTGGGCCTTCATCATCTGCGGCCTTGCGGGTCTGGCGCTGGCCCCGCTGCTGAAGCTGACGGTGAAGGAACCGGCGCGCGGCGGCCTTGACGCGGCCCAGGCCAAGCCGCAACCCGCCAGCCTGAAGGCTGTCCTCTCCACCCTGTCGGGCAAGCTTTCCTTCTGGCTGCTGGCCTTCGGCGCGTCTTTCTCCTCCGTCATGGGCTATGGGCTGGCCTTCTGGCTGCCCTCCTTCTTCCAGCGCAGCCACGACATGTCATTGGTCGACCGCAGCCTGTTCTTCTCGGCCATCGTCTTTATCGGTGGGTTGATCGGGGTCTGGCTGGGCGGGTCGCTGGGCGACCTGCTGGGGGCCGGGAACAAGGCGAACTATGCGCGCGTCCCCGCCACGGCCTTCCTGATCTCCCTGCCCTTCTTCTTCGGTGCCGTGAATACCGGCTCGCTCGTGCTGATGTTCTTCCTGTTCGTGGTGCCGCAGGCGCTGGCCCTGATGTGGCTGGGCCCCACCCTGTCGGCGGTTCAGCATCTGGTGCCCGCCAACATGCGCGCCACGGCGTCTGCCATCTTCCTGTTTATCAATAATCTGATCGGGATCGGCTTCGGCACCTGGTTCCTGGGCAAGCTGTCGGACATTCTGCGCGCCGGATACGGGGATGAAAGCCTGCGCTACTCCATCCTCTATTGCCTCAGCTTCTACGCCCTGGCCGCCATCCTGTTCTTCCTGGCCTCGCGCCGGCTGGACCGGGACTGGCATCGGGAGTAAGCCCCCTCA
>JAEMSB010000291.1:3570-6266 GCA_016463045.1 Niveispirillum sp. | reverse complement strand
GGATCGGGTTGGCCGGAACCGGCGGGATGCTGGCAACGGCGGCGGCTGGTGCCGCGGCGGGGGCCGGTGCGGGGGCGACACGGCGGCCCGACACGACCTGCAACTGCGGCTGACCGATCGGCGGACGCTGCTGCACGGCATTGTCGATGCCCGTGGCGACGACCGACACGCGCATCTTGCCCGACATATGTTCGTCGAAGGTGGAACCGAAGATGATGTTGGCTTCGGGATCGACCTCGTCACGGATGCGGTTGGCGGCTTCATCCACCTCGAACAGGGTCATGTCATGACCGCCCGTGATGTTGATCAGCACGCCGCGCGCACCCTTCATGCTGATATCGTCCAGCAGCGGGTTGTTGATGGCGGCCTCGGCGGCGTCGATGGCGCGGCGGTCGCCCTCGGCCTCACCGGTACCCATCATGGCCTTGCCCATCTCGCTCATGACCGTGCGGATGTCGGCAAAGTCCAGGTTGATCAGGCCCGGCATGACCATCAGGTCGGTCACGCCGCGCACGCCGGCATGCAGAACATCGTCGGCCATCTTGAAGGCGTCGGCGAACGTCGTCTTCTCGTTGGCGATGCGGAACAGGTTCTGGTTGGGGATGATCAGCAGCGTATCGACATACTGCGCCAGCTCCGAAATGCCGCTTTCGGCAGTGCGCATGCGGTGCGCGCCTTCGAAATTGAACGGCTTGGTGACCACACCGACGGTCAGGATGCCTTGTTCACGCGCCGCACGGGCGATGACGGGGGCCGCACCCGTTCCGGTACCACCACCCATGCCGGCGGTGATGAAGCACATGTTGGTGCCCGACAGATGGCCCAGGATTTCTTCCAGCTGTTCTTCCGCCGCCGCACGGCCCACATCGGGGCGCGATCCTGCGCCCAGACCGCGGGTGATGGTGGAGCCCAGCTGAACCCGCTTGGAGGCCAGGTTGCCCTGCAGCGCCTGCGCGTCGGTATTGGCCACCACGAACTCGACCCCTTCCAGCGCGGAACGGATCATGTTGTTGACGGCGTTGCCACCGGCGCCGCCGACACCGAACACGGTGATGCGGGGCTTGGTCTGCACTTCGACGCTGGGGATACCGAGTTTGATGCTCATCGCTGTGGGCTCCTCTGGCGGGGGAGGGAAATCGGGAAAGGCGGCGGGAACGGGTGGTTCAGGCTTTGGCTGCTCATCGGCGGGCGCGGGGCCTGTGGCATGGTCTTCGGGTCATAGATTCTCCCGCAGCCAGCCATTGACGCGCCCCCAAAGCCCGGTGGATTTCTCCGGCATGGGGGCCAGCGCCGGCATCTCGTGGTTTTGCTGCATGGCATAGGCCAGCAGACCGGCAGCCGACGCGAAGGCCGGGCCGGAAACATTGGTGGCCAGCCCGCCGATGCGCAGCGGACGGCCCAGGCGCACCTGCTTGTCCAGCACATTGGCGGCCAGTTCGCGCACGCCCGACAACTGGCTGGCGCCACCCGTCAGGACGACGCGGCGACCGGCGGCCTTGGCAAAGCCCGACTGGTCCAGGCGGCCATGCACCAGTTCGAAAATCTCTTCCATGCGCGGCTGGATGATGCCAACCAGAAGCGACTTCGGTACATGGTTGGTCTGGCCGCGCTCTTCCTCGCCCACCTGGGGCACATCGATCATCTCCCGCTCGTCCGACACGGCGGACACGGCGGAACCGTACAGGGTCTTCAACCGTTCGGCCTGGGCCACCGGGGTGGTCAGGCCACGGGCAATGTCGTTGGTGACATGGCCGCCGCCCAGCGGGATGCTGTCGCACCAGACCATCTTGCCGTCATTGAACACGGCCATGCTGGTGGTGCCGCCGCCCATGTCGATGACGGTGACGCCCAGTTCCATCTCGTCTTCCACCAGGCACGACAGGCCGGCGGCATAGGGGCTCATGACGAAACTTTCGACGCCCAGATGGCAGCGCCCGACACAGGTGGACAGGTTGCGCACCGGGCCGCCGGCGGCGGTCACCACATGGGTGCGCACGCCCAGCCGTTCGCCCACCATCCCACGCGGGTCGCGGATTCCCTTCACCCCGTCAATGGCATAGCCGACCGGGATGGAATGGATCAGTTCCGCATCGGGCGACACGTCCAGCTTGCGCGCCTCGGTCAGGGCGCGGCGCACATCGCTGTCACCGATCTCCGCCCCCGTCACCGCCGTTTCGGCGATCAGGGTCTGGCTTTCCGGCTGCCCGCCCGACAGGCTGACCAGAACCTCGCGGATCTGTTCGCCGGCCATGGTCTCGGCGGCATGCACGGTGGTGCCGATGGCGGTTTCGGCGGCTTCCATATCGACGATGCCGCCCGACCGCACGCCCCGGCTGATCTGGTGGCCGATGCCGACCACGCGGATGCTGCCCGGATCATCGACCTTGGCGATGAAGCAGACAACCTTGGACGAGCCGACGTCGAGCGCGGCGATGGTGCCACCGCGCGGAACCTTGCGGGCCTTGGTACGGGTATTGAGGGCGCCGGGAAATGCCATGATCGCGTGCCCTCAGGTCTTCTGCTTCTTTTCGGGGGGCTTGCGGCGCAAATCGGCCGCAGCGGCGGAGGTCTGGACCGACAGGCGGTCCGGGATGCGCAGGTCGATGGCGACCACATCCTTGTTCAGCACATCATTCGTCTGCTGGATCATCGCCAGTTGATAGAGCGCTTCCGGCACGTCATGTTCGGGCAGGCGG
>JAEMSB010000291.1:0-3560 GCA_016463045.1 Niveispirillum sp. | reverse complement strand
TTCTTCAGGCGCAGATCCCAACGGCGCCCGCCAACCAGCACCGCCGCCTCGACCATCTGCGCAATGGCCGGCTGCTTGGCCAGCATATGCAGAAGGGCCGGCCCGCGCTTGGGCGCGTCCGGTCCCACCAGCAGCGGCAGGTTCGGCCATTTCGACAGGTCATTGGCGGTCAGCACGATGCCGTCGGCATCGATCAGGCGCATCTGCCGGTCATGCTGCCACAGGGCCATCGGTTCACGTTCGGTGATGGTGATGGCGATGGTGTCGGGCAGGCGGCGTTCCACCCGTGCCTGACGAACCCAGGGGATCTGCTCCAGCGCTGCCCGCGCCTGGTGCGGGTCAAAGGCCAGGATGGGGGTGCCACGCTGCACGGCCAGCGCGTTCAGAAGGTCGGCCTGTGCCGCCTTCTCGCGCCCAACCACGGTGACATCCTGCACCGACAGGCCAGCCTCGACACTGGCGGTCAGAACCTTGTCGGTGGCGGCATGCACCAGCAGCTCGCCATAGCCCGAACCCCAGACCCAGCCGCCCACAGCCAGCAGCGCCACCAGCGGCGCCGACCGCCGCGCAATCTTCATCGCCGGCTCGGCCCAGCGGGGCAGGGCGCGGCGGCGGTTGGCCTCCTGGGCCGCACGCAGCGTCGCGCGCTTCTGCGTTTCGGCAAAGCGCGCGCGGGGATTATCGGTGGTGGGCGGGGCGGTGGGCGTTACGCGTGGCATCGGGCATGCTCCACTATCCAGGCGCACAGATCGGCGTAGCTGATGCCCAGCGATGCCGCCTGTTCGGGCAGCAGAGAGGTCGGCGTGAAGCCGGGCTGGGTATTGGTTTCCAGGAAGCACAGGCCGCTGATGCCCGGCTTAGCATCATCCCAGCGGAAATCGGTGCGCGACACGCCCGAACAGCCCAGCACCTGATGCGCCAGCAGCGCCAAACGCTTGGCCTCCTCGGCCACGTCCGCCGGGATCTCGGCCGGGCAGACATGGACCGAACCGCCATCGGCGTATTTCGCCTCATAATCATAAAAGGCGGTGCGCGGGACGATTTCCGTGACGGCCAGGGCGCGATCGCCCATGACACCGACGGTCAGTTCGCGGCCTGGAATGAACTTCTCCACCAACACGCGGCGGCCATAGACCCAGCTATCTTCTTCCAGCACCGTGAAATTGTCGCTCTCGCGCACGATGCGCACGCCGACGCTGGAACCCTCATCCACGGGCTTCACGACATAGGGCGGGGGCAGGACATGGCCGGCCAGGACCTGTTCCTTGGTGGCGATCACGCCATCGGCCACGGGCATGCCCACGGTCGCCAGGATGCGCTTGGTCAGGGCCTTGTCCATGGCTACGGCGGATGCCATGACGCCGGAATGGGTATAGGGCACGCCCAGATATTCCAGAACGCCCTGGATCAACCCGTCCTCGCCGCCCTTGCCATGCAGGGCGTTGAAAATCACGTCGGGATGCGGGGTCAATGCTGCGATCAGACCGGCCAGATCACGCTGCACATCGATGGCCGTGACCTTGTAGCCTTTGCTCTCCAGTGCCTCGGCGATGCGGGACCCGCTGACCAGGGACACTTCCCGCTCCGCAGACCATCCGCCCAACAGGACGGCGACATGCTTCGAACGGTTCTCGGTGCCCATCACAACAGTTCCCCCTTTGGCTGACGCGTGGTGACGCGTCGCCATTCCTGCCGGCCTGTCCGGCAAATTCTGCGCTATCGCAAGATGTTGTGTGAGGCAGCCCCAGCCTTCCCACAAGATTCGGTGTAAGCGACGGATTACGGGGCTGCAAGCGCCAAAATGAAGCGCTTTTAAAAAAGCGACTCGGGGTGCTGCGACCTGTTGCAGCGGAGACTCACATTTGTCGGCCAGGGTGGCATTCATGACTCACCCCCGTTCGAACGGGGTAGTCCGATCCGGCGTATTTCCCAGCGCAAATCCACGCCGCTATTCGCCTTCACACGCGCCCGGACCTCTTCACCCAGCGATTCGATATCATGGGCGGTCGCGTCGCCCAGATTCAGCAGGAAGTTGCAATGCTTCTCGCTGATCTGTGCGCCACCGATGGTCAGACCCCGGCATCCGGCGGCATCGATCAACTGCCAGGCCTTGTGCCCGTCCGGGTTGGCGAAGGTCGATCCGCCGGTGCGGGCGCGCACGGGCTGGCTGTCGGCGCGGGCCTGCTGAATGGCGTCGATGCGCGCCTGGATGGCGGCGGGATCGTCGGGCCGGCCCTGGAAGATGGCGCTGGTGAAAATCACATCGTCCGGCACCCCGCAATGGCGGTAGGTCAGGTGCAGGTCTTCCCGCGTGTAGCGGTGCTTCACACCCTGCCGGTCGATGCCGGTGGCGGACAGGATAACATCCACCGTTTCGGCACCATAGGCGCCGCCATTCATGCGCACGGCCCCGCCAATGGTGCCGGGAATGCCCGACAGAAACTCCAGCCCCGCCAGACCGGCGGCCTGCGCCGTCAGGGCGACATTCAAATCCAGGGCACCGGCACCGGCGATGATCCGGTCCACGTCCACCGAAACCTCCGCGAACGGGCCGCCTAAGCGAATAACGACACCGGGAACGCCCCCATCCCGGACCAGCAGGTTGCTGGCGACGCCGATTACCGTCACGGGCACATCGGCGGGGCAATGGGCCAGGAAGTAGGAGAGATCATCCGCGTCCGCCGGGCGGAACAGGGCCTCGGCCTGGCCACCCACACGGAACCAGGTGCTGGGGCCCAGCGGCGCATCCGGGGTCAGCCGTCCCCGGATTTTGGGGACGGCCTCTTTCAACCGGTTGGTCAGCGCCTGTCCATCCAGCACCTGCACCATGTCAGTCGCCCCCCCCAGTTGCGGTGGCGTTCAGGGTGGCCAGCTTGTCCAATTCACCCGGCAGGCTGTTTGCCCATTGCGTGATGGTGCCGGCACCAAGGCAGACGACCATGTCCCCCGGCTTGGCCATCTCGGCGATCAGGCTGGGCAGGGCCGCTGGGCTGGACAGCGCCGTGACATTGCGGTGGCCGCGCACGCGCAGACCTTCCACCAGATCATCCTTGGCCGCACCCTCGATGGGCTGCTCGCCCGCCGCATAGACATCGGCCACGACAACCGCGTCGGCATCGTTGAAGCAGGTGCAGAATTCCGCGAACAGGCTTTGCAGGCGGGTGTAGCGGTGGGGCTGTACCACGGCGATGGTCCGGCCCGTGCCGGCCATGCGCGCCGCCTTCAACACGGCGGCGATCTCCACGGGATGGTGGCCGTAATCATCAATGACGACGACCCCATTGCTTTCGCCCGTCTTGGTGAAGCGGCGCTTCACACCCATGAACTTGGCATAGGAGGCGCGGATGCTGTCGTCGCTGATGCCCAGGCTGATGGCGACCGCAATGGCCGCCAGGGAATTCTGGACATTGTGCAGGCCGTACATGGGCAGATGCACGCCCGTGATGGTGCGTGCCTCCGACGCGGCCCGGTCGGTCAGTTCCACGTCGTAATAGCAGCCGGACGTGTTGGTCACGATATTGACGGCGCGCACATCGGCCTGCGGGCTGAAACCATAGGTC
>JAEMSB010000290.1 GCA_016463045.1 Niveispirillum sp. | reverse complement strand
ACCAAGGCCGCCCTTGAGCGGCCAACCCTGAGGGAGGGAGTTATCATGAGTTTGAAGGAAACGCGTCTCACCAAACTGTCCCACAAGGCTGTGCTGCTGATGGCCACCTGCCTGACGGCGGGTGCCTTCCTGCCGGCCCAGGCACAGACCGTGACGGGCGGCGGCAGCGGCGATACGCTGGAAGAGATCGTGGTGACCGGCTTCCGGTCCAGCCTTGCCAATTCCACCAATGACAAGCGCAACGCCACCGGCTTCCAGGACAGCATCTTTGCCGAGGATATCGGCAAGTTCCCGGACACCAACATCGCCGAAAGCTTCAACCGCGTTCCCGGCATCACCATCAACCGCGAAGTCTCGGGCGAAGGCATCTCCGTTGCCATCCGCGGCCTGGGCACCAATTTCACCAAGGTGCTGCTGAATGGCGCCCCCGTTGCCGTCGCCTCCACGGGCCGCACGGACGCGCAGAGCACCAACCGCGAGGTCGATCTGGACATGTTCCCCACGGAACTGTTCACGCAGCTGACCGTGTCGAAAAGCCCGAACGCCGGCATGGTGGAGGGCGGTGCCGCCGGCACCGTGAACATGCGCAGCGCCCGTCCTTTTGACAGCGACGGCCCGCGCGTCAGCTATTCCTTGCAGACCACCAAGAACAGCGAGGCCGACAAGTGGGGTGGCCGCGCCTCTGCCCTGGCCAGCAATACCTGGGGCAATTTCGGCGCCCTGATCGGTGTCGCCGGGGTGCGCAATCAGGTCAGCACGCCGGGCTTTGAGACCATTGGCTGGACCAATGCTAACCTGTCGGCGGCCCAGTGCGGCGCCACGACCGGCTGTAACAGCACGGGTGGCGGCAACTGGACCATTCCGGCCACCGTTCCGGCCAATGCCGGCAATGGCCTGGTCGCCGGCTCCACGCTGGACCGCGCCGCCCTGCTGGCACTCAACCCCGGCCTGACCATCCAGCAGCTGGATAATGCCATCATCCCGCGCCTGGGCCGTCCTGCGGAGATTTTCGGCACCCGCGACCGGGTCAGCGCCGTCGCCGCGTTTGAACTGCACGCCACCGAGGATCTGCATTTCTATGTCGACAGCCTGTATGGCAAGAAGAAGAACGACCTGGAACGCGTGGACATGAACTGGGTCGGCCGCAATGGCGCGGCGATCCCGATCAACATGAAGGTTGATCGTACCGACTGCTCCGCCGGCTGCGTGGTGACCGAGGGCACCTTCGCCAACGCCCAGTTCTTCCTGGAATACCGTCCCTTCTTCGAAGACACGGAATTCTACGGCGTCAATCCCGGCTTCGATTATCAGATCACCGATAATCTGAAGTTCGACATGCAGGCGAACTACACCAAGTCCACCTTCCACCGTGAATCGCCCACCGTCGGCCCGCTGACGCCCGCCAGCTCCGGCGTGACCGTCACCTATAAGAACAATGGCGGTGTCCCCGACATCTCCAGCAATATCGACCTGAACGATCCCAAGCAGTTCGGCTGGCCCGGTGGCCGCGTCAACATGCAGGACGAACGCCGCACGACCGAAACCAAGGGCGCGCGCGCCAATGTCACCTGGGGTGATGAAAGTCTGAACCTGAAGGTCGGCGGCGCCTGGGACGACGTGTCCCGCCGCATCCGCGCCTATGACAACAGCCAGGCCTGGCAGAACGCCGTCTGCGGCAACAATCCGTCCGTCTTCCTGCCCAGCCCCAACACCCAGCCGCCCTGCGCCGGCCTGAACCAGCCGGGTGCGGCGCCTGCCGGCTATCCGACTTATCCCGGCTATGGTACGGGCTATACGGCGGGCAAGACGGGCGGCGTCACCTATGCCGGCTCGCTGATCCCCAACGCTTCCTTCGCCAACTATCTGAAGCCGGGCAAGTTCGGCTTCCTGACGGTCGATTGGGACAAGTTCAAGACCGACAGCAAGTATGATCAGTTCCATGACGCAACGCCGGAGGCCGGTTCGTCGAACACCGGTGCCTCGGGCGGTTTCATCGGTGAAGAGACGCTTGGCGCCTATGGCGAGGTGAACGGCATCCGTCAGATCGACGGTCAGGATCTACGTTTCAATATCGGTATGCGTTGGGTCCAGACCGATCAGAAGGTGGGTGGCCGCGTCAGCCTGCCCGACCCGCGCAACACCACGGCGGCCGGCACCCAGATCGCCGACGGCTCGCGTTATCCCAACGTGACGAACTTCGTCTATATCAAGAACAAGTACGACAATTGGCTGCCCTCGGCGTCCGCCGCCTATAACGTGGCTGACAATGCCGTGGTCCGTGCCGCCCTGTCGCGCACCATGACCCGTCCGGACCCGAATGCACAGCTGCCGGGCCTGAACTTCTCCGGCCCGTCCGCCGATGTCGGCTCGGTCGGCAATTCCGCCCTGGCCCCGTACATCTCGGAAAATATCGATCTGGGCTTTGAATATTACACGGGCCGTGAGGGGTATGTCGGTATCGCCGCCTTCCGCAAGGCCATCACCGGCTTCACCGTGAACGGGTCCAATACCGTGCCGTTTGCGGCCCTGGCCGCCTATGGCGTCACCTATGACACCCTGTCGCCGACGCAACAGGCCGCCATCAATTCCCGTGGCGGTCCCGGCACGGCAACCGTCGTATTGCAGCAGCAGGTGAATGCCGAAGGCCGCCTGACCGTCAATGGTCTGGAATTCAACTGGGTGCAGCCGCTGGACTTCCTGCTGGAAGATGTGGTGCCCGGCCTTGGCTTCATCGCCAACGCCACCATCATCGACCAGAAGGGCAAGGGTGCCGCCCCGGCGGTCGCCATCGGCGTGGCCGAGTACACCTACAACGTCACCGGCTATTATGAGCATGGCGGCGTTTCGGCCCGCATCTCGCAGACCTTCACCAAGGGTTCGCAGACCAGCGGTCTGAACCAGAACGGTATCCCGGCTGCCGCCTTGTTCAGTGACGATTACCGGCAGTGGGACTTCTCTTCCAGCCTGGATCTGAACGAGATCACGGGCTCCACCGGCCTGCCGCAGCTGACCTTTGACGTGACTAACCTCGCGAACGCGAAGCAGCGCAGCTACTTCCAGTTCGAGAATGCGACCTTCACCTCCTACACGCCGGGCCGCACCTTCATGATCGGTCTGCGTGGTCGCCTGTAAGCTTCTTCCTCCCTAGTAAAAGGTCGGAAATCTCCCCGATGCCGACCTAACTGGCGGCCCGCTCCGGCGGGCCGCTTTCTTTTTTGGGCGGCATGCTATCGCCCCCTCACCTATGCCCAGGAAGGGGGCAAGGGTGAGGGGGCAAACGCCTACTTCCGTTCCGCCGCACTCACATCACGGGCGGCCCGGAACTCGCTATCCTGGCTCCAGTTGGGCCAGTCGCGACCATTGGCCAGACGGCGGCCCAGGCTGTAGAGCAGGCCCATATCCAGCTTGGCACCGTCCAGGTTCCAGTCGGGCGACCATTCATCGTCGGGCTGGTGGTACTTGTCCTTAATATAGGCATCGCGCCAGGCCTTGCCCGCTGCCACGCCGCCATTCACCAGATCGATGCCGCCCCCAAAGGAGATGGCGGGCACGCCGACCTTGGCCATGGGGAAATGGTCGGAGCGGAAGAAGCCGCCGGCTTCCACGCGCGGATCGGGCGTGTAGCTGCGGCCCACCTTCTTGCCCTCTTCGATCAGCATGTCCAGCAGGCCCAGCTTGGCCGTGCCGGAGATGGTGAAATCCTTGGCGGGACCGGGGCCGATGGTGCCATCCATGTTGATGACGCCCACCGTCTTGCCCAACGGATAGACGGGGTTGCTGGCATAGTAGGTGGAGCCCAGCAGGCCCTTTTCCTCCGCCGTCACGGCCAGGAACAGGACCGAGCGTTCGGCCGGACCCGCCGCCTTGAAGGCACGGCCCAGTTCCAGCAAGGTGGAGATGCCGGACGCATTGTCCAGCGCGCCATTGAAGATATTGTCACCATTGGCGTCGGGTTCGCCCACGCCGATATGGTCCCAATGCGCGGTATAGGCCACGGTTTCATCCGGGTACTTCGTCCCCGTGATGCGGCCCATCACGTTCTTGGACGTGATGACCTCGGTCTTCACCTTGTAGTCCGCTGACAAGGTGGCCTTCAGGGGCACCGGCTGGAAGCTGTCCTTGCGCGCCTCGGCCCGCAGCTTCTCGAAATCCAGGCCCGATGCCTTGAACAGGTCCACCGCCACGTCGCGCTGGATCCAGCTTTCGAACGGGGTGTGGGCGGCTTTGGGATCGTCGCGCACGATGTCGAACATCGTGTTCGGGTTCGAGCTGGCGACCGTGGCCCAGCCATAGGAGGCGGGGGCCGTTTCATGCACGATCAGGACGCCGGCGGCACCCTGGCGGGCGGCCTCCTCATACTTGTAGGTCCAGCGGCCATAATAGGTCATGGCCTTCCCGCCGAACTTGCCCTCCGGCCCTTCGAAATCCGGGTCGTTGATCAGGACGACCAGGATCTTGCCCTTGACGTCCTGGCCCTTGAAATCATCCCAGCCGCGTTCCGGGGCCTTGATCCCATAGCCGACAAACAGCAGGGGCGCATCCTTCAGGGTGACGCTGTCCTGGCCCGTCAAGGCGGCGCGTACCGCAATCTCCTTGCCCTGGTTCAGGGCATGGGACTTGCCGCCATAGCTCAGCGATAGGCTGGGCTTGCCGACAATGTCGGACATGCGCAGCGGCACATCCTGTGTCCAGCCGCGCTTGCCATCGGTCCCGATGCTGCCGCCGGGTTCCAGCCCCGCCGCCTTCATCTTCTCGATCAGGAAGGCGACGGTCTTCGTCTCGCCCACTGTCGCGGGTGCACGTCCCTGGAAATCGTCCGCCGACATGACGCGGATATCTTCCGATACGCGTTTCATGTCGAATTGAGGTTCGGCCGCGAAGGCCAGGGTGGAGGTAAGAGCCGCTGTGGCCAGCAGTAGATACTTCATGTCCGGTTGAAGCTCCCTGTTTTGGTATACGATCCATAACAGAGCCGCCAAACCTTACCAAGTGGTTAAGCAGGGGTGCCGAAAATGGCGTGTGTCAGGGGGCCAATGCGGGGACGGCCATGGGCCATGGCGGCTTCCTGCAACCGGACCAAGGAGGATGAAACCCCCTCACGCCCCGCAATGCTGCCGGATGAATTCCCGATGGGTGGGCATATAATCGGCGGAATTGCTGATCGCGTCCTTGATATGGGCCAGCCGTGCCTTCGTCTCCTCCAGGCTCAGGATATTGGCGACGGGGTCGTAGCTGCGCGGCACCATCAGTTGGCCCAGCATGACGGCGAACCAGCTTGTGTCGTTGAACAGTTCCTCATTCTCCCGGAAGGTCCGGCCATGGGCCATGAACACATCCATCTTTTCCTGTAACCGCTCTGGCACCGGCATGGTGCGGCAATAGTTCCAGAAGGGGCTGTCGTCGCGTTCGGTGGCCTTGTAATGCAGGATCAGGAAGTCGCGGATTTCGGCATATTCGGTGGTCAGGATGCGGTTATAGCGGTCGCGGGTGACGGGGTCGAAATCCAGGTCCGGGAACATGGCCATCAGGCGCGACAGGCCCGACTGGATCAACCAGATCGAGGTTGATTCCAAGGGTTCCAGGAAGCCGGACGACAGGCCGATGGCCACCACATTCTTATCCCACATCTTCCGCCGATGCCCCGTCTGGAACGGCACAAAGCGCGGGTCGGCCAGCGGCTTGCCATCCAGGTTGGAGAGCAGGACCGACACCGCCTCATCATCGCTCATGTAATGGGAGCAGAAGACATGGCCGTTGCCGATCCGGTGCTGCAACGGGATGCGCCATTGCCAGCCGGCGGCCCGCGCGGTGGAGCGGGTATAGGGCGTCATGGCCTCTGTCCCTTCACACGGGACGGCGACGGCACGGTTACAGGGCAGATGGTGCGACCAGTCGATATAACCGGCCTTCAAGGTGCCTTCGATCAACAGGCCCCGAAAGCCGGAGCAATCGATGAACAGATCGCCTTCCAACTTGGTGCCGTCGGCCAGTTCGACCGATTGCACAAAGCCGGTTTCGGGATGCTGATGCACGCGCGTGATCTTGCCCTCCCGCCGCACCACGCCACGCGCTTCGGCAAAGCTGCGCAGGTAGCGGGCATAAAGCCCGGCATCGAAATGGAAGGCATAGGCGATTTCCGACAGGGGCGAGCGACCGGCATTGATGGCGCGCATGAACTTGCCCCGCGCACTGGCCACGGCCTGCAAGGACCAATCCTCGATCCGGTCAACCAGCCCCGCCTGTTTCAGGCGCAGCCAGTAGGCGTGGAAGGACACACCCTCCATATG
>JAEMSB010000289.1:4513-6291 GCA_016463045.1 Niveispirillum sp. | reverse complement strand
GACCACCGCCCTGGTTGAGGTCACCGACGCCGCGCATGACGGAGATGGCGGCGGCCACGCTGGTCATGCCCTATCGCGGGCTGTTCCAATGCCATGTCGCGGATGAACGGTTGGTGGCAGAACCCAATCAGGTTCTGCTGCTGAATGCTCACGTGCCGGTCCGGTTCAGCCCCCCACGCCGGGTGGGCATGCCAGCCTCCATCTGACTATCGATCCCTCGGTTCTACGGGAACTGCCGCCCGGCCTGCTGCAGGAGGGGGCGTTGGTGCGGTTCACGCGTCGCCGGCTGCGCATTGATACGCGGGCCCAAGCGCTGACCGACATGCTGCGCTATTCGCTGATGCAGGGCATCGCCGAACCGTTGGAAGCGGAAAGCCGGGATGACGATAGGGGGGCGTTTTCAGTCAACTTGAAATCGATGTAATTCACCCTGCGTCTACGGCAGGCCGTCAGATGCAGTTTACTGCGTCATGCGTCCGCACCGTAGCCATGCGCGGAACACCTCTTGGACAGAACGATGAATTGACCGAAATCAACGCAGTCTTCATCAATCGCGGCGATGCTGCGGGTCTGTCGCCCGTCCGCATTGTCGGGAGCCGGCGCGACAAGCCGTCGCGCGGGGTTTTGCTAGTTATCCCTTTGCAGTAAGAAACAAGGGTAGACAAAAAGCACGGTCGGCGTGACATTCCTTTAAGTGGTGCAGACGGGACAGCGGCCCATGGATTACGAGAATTTTTTCAAGAGCCAGATTGACGGTCTGAAGCGTGAAGGCCGTTACCGCGTGTTTGCCGATCTGGAACGCCGCGTAGGCGAATTCCCGACCGCTACCTTCCATGGGGAGGATGCGCCGCCCAAGGATGTCACCGTCTGGTGCTCCAACGATTATCTGGGCATGGGGCAGCACCCCGTGGTCATCGGGTCCATGGTCGACAGCCTGCATAAGTGCGGGGCTGGCGCCGGCGGGACCCGCAACATCTCCGGCACCAACCATTATCATGTGATGCTGGAACGCGAACTGGCGGACCTGCATGGCAAGGAAGCGGCGCTTCTCTTCACCTCGGGCTATATCAGCAACGAGGCCACGCTTTCGACCCTGCCGCGTATCCTGCCCAACTGCGTCGTTTTCTCCGACGCGCTGAACCATAATTCGATGATCGAGGGCATCCGTCACTCCGGCGCTGAAAAGCATATTTTCCGCCATAATGACGTGGCTCACCTGGACGCCCTGCTCTCCCGCTATCCGAAGAACCAGCCCAAGCTGGTGGCGTTTGAAAGCGTTTATTCGATGGATGGCGACATCGCCCCCATCAAGGAACTGTGCGACGTCGCCGACAAGCATGGCGCCATGACCTATCTGGACGAAGTGCATGCCGTCGGCATGTACGGGGTGCGCGGTGCCGGTGTGGCGGAACGCGAAGGTGTGATGGACCGCCTGACCGTGATCGAGGGCACGCTGGGCAAGGCCTTCGGTGTGATGGGTGGCTATATCACCGGCTCCACGGCCCTGGTCGATTGCGTGCGCAGCTTCGCACCATCCTTCATCTTCACCACTTCGCTGGCCCCGGTGCTGGCCGCCGGCGCCCTGGCGTCGGTGATGTTCCTGAAGGAACATAATGAAATCCGCATCCGCCATCAGGAACGGGCGGCGACCCTGAAGCGCCGTCTGGCCCAGGCCGGCCTGCCCGTCATGCCTTCGGTCAGCCATATCGTGCCGCTGCTGGTGGGTGACGCGCATCTTTGCAAGCAGGCCAGCGACGACCTGCTGCGTTATCACGATA
>JAEMSB010000289.1:569-4503 GCA_016463045.1 Niveispirillum sp. | reverse complement strand
ATCTATGTGCAGCCCATCAATTACCCGACGGTACCGCGCGGTACCGAACGGCTGCGCCTGACCCCCACCCCCTTCCATGATGACCGCAAGATGGACCATCTGGTCAATGCCCTGCTGTCGGTCTGGAAGAACCTGGAACTGAAGCGCGCGGCCTGATCCGGTCGCTTGGCAAGGTTGTTTCATGAAGGCCCGGATGCAGCCCCGCATCCGGGCCTTCGGCTTTTCCGGCATGGCGGCTGTAACCCATCGGTTACCCCGCCGCACTTGATGCGGACAGGCCCGACAGGGTACAGGGATATGTCTTGCGGATAGAAGGAATAACAGGATGGCCGAAGTCGATATGGACGAGTTGCTTGAGCAGCTCAAATCAGAGTTCAGCGACTATATCAGCGACCGGTTGTCCTCCATCTACGGCACGCTGGACCAGGCCAAGACGGGCGAGGTCAAGGGCGTTGACGCTCTGCGCGAACTGCGCCGCGAAATCCACTCGCTGAAGGGCTCCGGCTCCACCTTCGGGTATCCCATCGTCTCCCTGATCGCACAGCGTCTGGAGACCTATTGTTCCGATCTGAAGGATCTGGACGAGAAGCAGATTGCCGCCATCCAGATTTTCGCCGACCGCATCGCGGAGATGGCGGAGCTGGAAGAACAGCCGGACATCGCGGCGACCAATCAGATCATCCGCCGCCTGCCCACACGGTTTGAATTCGACATCACCGATGTCGAGGTGCGCGACGTTGAAATCATGCTGGTCACGCCGAACAAGCTGGTGGCGCGCAAAGCAGCGGGCGAGCTGGCGGCCTGTGGCTTCCGGGTGAATATCGTTTCCGACCCGATTGAGGCCATTTCCATTGCGGTACGGATGCCGCCCGACATGATTATCGCGTCCGCCGTCATGGACGGTCTGGGCGGCATCGACCTGATCCGCGGTCTGCGCGCCATGTCGGTGACAAGCCATGTGCCCGCCGCCCTGATGACCAGCATGGGTGCCGATCAGTTGAAGGGTGTGCCGGCTGATGCCGGTGTCATCCGACTGGGCGCGACGTTTGGTGACGACATTGCCGCAACGATTACCCGTTTCAATCTGGGATGAGGACCCCCATATCCCGCGTTGGTATGTTGAAGGGGATGCCCGCTGTCGAGCCTCTTCATATTCCGGTAACCCGCGCGGGGTATAGAAGGCCGTCGGACAGGCTGTTCCGTCGGCATAAAGGTTGATCCGTGGACACGCAATTGCCGCCCGAACCCGATGGTCTGGAACAGGTCAGCAGCTTTCAGAGCGCAGGTCCCGACAAAACGGAACCGAAGCGCACGACGGATGTGCTTCTTGAAACAATTGAAAAGGTTGAGGGCGAGCGGGTCAGCATCGGTCAGTTGATCGACGGGCTGGGGGAACGGGCCTATGGCATCCTGATGCTGTTGTTCGCCCTGCCCACCATCCTGCCCGCCCCGCCCGGCATGTCTGCTGTAACCGGCATGCCAATCGTCGTTTTCTCGCTACAACTTATGATCGGGCACCCGCACCCATGGTTGCCCGGGTTCCTGCGCAGCCGCAGCATTTTGCGCACTGATCTGATGGCCGTCCTGACCAAGGCCGAACCCTGGTTACGGCGGGTGGAGCGTGTGACGCGGCCACGCTTCACCCATCTGGTTGACGGTCGGATGGAAAGGCTGGCGGGCGTCATTGTATTCCTCCTGTCGATCGTACTGATCCTACCCATTTTCATGGGCAATATATTTCCCTCCATCGCCATCGCCCTGATCGCGCTGGCCTTGATGGAGCGGGACGGAATCGCGCTGATTGCCGGTTATGTCTCCGCTGTGGCCAGCACGGTCATCGCCTTCGGCTTCATTGCGCTGACCGTCAAGATCATGCTGTACGCCGTACATGAGTTCCTGGGGCTGTAGGCCGCAGGGGTTACTGTTGCCGCCAGGGGCCGGGCGGGCGTAGCATCGGCGCGTCCTTATCCAAACAGGCCCCATGATGCAGAACTTCCCCCGCACCCGCCCGCGCCGCAACCGTGTCGATGGCTGGACCCGCCGGCTGGTGGCGGAGAACCATCTGACGGTCAATGACCTGATCTGGCCGATCTTCGCGGTGGAAGGGGAGAATCAGCGGCAGCCCATCGCCAGCATGCCAGGGGTGGAGCGTCTGTCGCTGGACCTGTTGGTCCCCGCCGTCGCAGCGGCGCGCGATCTGGGCATCCCCTGCGTCGCCCTCTTCCCCGTGCTGCCCTTTGACAAGAAGGACACGGAAGGGCGCGAGTCGGGAAATCCTGACAACCTGATGTGCCGGGCCATCCGCGCCATCAAGCGGGAGGTGCCGGATATCGGCATCCTAGGCGATGTCGCGCTCGACCCTTATACCAGCCACGGCCATGACGGCATCGTGAAGGATGGCTATGTCCTGAATGAGGAGACGGTGCAGGCGCTGGTCTGCCAGGCGCTGGTCCAGGCCGATGCCGGCTGCGATATCGTAGCCCCGTCGGACATGATGGATGGCCGCATCGGCGCCATCCGCGACGCGCTGGAGGAACGGGGCCATACGCTGACCCGCATCTGTTCCTACGCCGCCAAATACGCGTCTGCCTTCTACGGTCCCTTCCGCGATGCCGTGCAGACGGGTGGCCTGCTGAAGGGTGACAAGAAGACCTATCAGATGGACCCGGCCAACAGCGACGAGGCCCTGCGCGAGGTCGGCATGGACATTGCCGAAGGTGCGGACATGGTGATGGTGAAGCCGGGCCTGCCCTATCTGGACATCATCCGCCGCGTGAAGGACCAGTTCAGCGTACCCACCTTCGCCTATCATGTCAGCGGGGAGTACGCGATGCTGAAGGCGGCGGCGGCCAATGGCTGGCTGAACTATGACGCGGCCTTGCTGGAAACCCTGCTGGGCTTCAAGCGTGCCGGCACCGATGCCATCCTGACCTATGGCGCCGTCGATGCCGCCCGGCTGCTGCGGGAGCGGGCTTGAGCCTTATCCCGGCGGTCGCCAGGGCGGCACCGCCGCCGCTTCCTCCTGATCCAGGCGACCGGCACAGGTGATCTTGGGCGGTCCGTTGCCAAAGGCGTCGGCTTCTGGCACGCGCAGGGTCACCTCCAGCAGGACCATGTTGGTCAGCATGTCTGCAAACGGCTCCGGCCTGCCCCCACCAGGACCGCGCGTGTCGGACCCGAAGATGCGCTGCAGGTACCAGCCCGCCGCCGACATGCCGCCGGGGGCGCCGGCCAGCAGATGATCGCGCAGCAGGCCGTACAGTTCCCGACAGCGGGGTAGGCTGCGTTCCCGCGCCGGCATGGGCAGCGATAGATAGGCCAGGACACGGCGGTCGAAGGGCCGGTAGAGGGTGCCGACCTTCACCGGTCCGTCCCGCCCATCCTTCAGGCCCAGCGCCGCCACCGCCTGCCGCACCTCCCGGTCAAGCCGCAGCATGCCCCAGTCCAACAGGGTGACAGGCGTGGTGGAGAGCCAGCCAGTCAATGCCGGGTCCACCGGCTTCTCCTGCGCCATCGCCAAAGGGGGCACCGCCAGAAGGCAGCAAAGCAGCAAAGCCCGCGAGACGCGCATCCAATCCCCCTCTGGTCAGGGGGACAGGGTAGCGACGGCAGATGACAAACGCGTTACAGCCCGTCCAGAAAGCGGGCAAGGCACAGGTCCGACCAGACGCCGCCCACCCCGTGGAAGCCAACATGCCCGCCGGCCCGGCTGAGCGCCGGGGACAGCCAGGGATTGGCGCTCCACGGGAAATCCTGATAGGCGGCGGGCGGTATCCAGGGATCGTCCAGGGCATGGACAACCAGGGTCGGGACCCTGATCCGGGGCAGGAAGGACAGGGCCGAATTGACCCGGTAATATTCCGGCGCGTCGGCCCAGCCATTCCAGGGGGCCACGACCTTGTCGTCGAAATCCCAGAGATCATGCGCGGCCAGC
>JAEMSB010000289.1:0-559 GCA_016463045.1 Niveispirillum sp. | reverse complement strand
GGACCCGATTACCCTGCATATCCGCCTTCATCTGACCCAGCAGGCGGCGATGGTAAAGCCGGTTGGGGGGCGAGCCGAACAGGCGGCTGCTGGCGGCCAGATCGATGGGGGCGGAGATGGCGGCACCGGCGACCACGGGCACGGGGAAATCTCCCTCCCCCAGAAACTTCAAGGTACAGTTCCCACCCAGAGACCAGCCCACCATGATCACGCCGTTGGCCACCAGATCGGCTGGCAGGGCCGCCAGCACGGCCCGGACATCGCCCGTGCGCCCGGCATGATAGCGGCGTGAGCAGGTCGCCGCCGACGGTCCCGCCCCGCGCAGGTTCAGGCGCAGAACAGGATGGCCCCGGTCCAGCAACAGACGGGCAGTAGCGCGGACATAGAAGCTATCCTCGCTGCCCGTCAGACCATGCAGCAGCACCGCCAACGGCTTTGAGGCCGCCACCGCTGGTTGGTTGAGGCGGGCCAGCAGCACATCGGCGCTGCCATCCGGCATGGCGAAGCGCATCTCCCGCCCCGGCGGCAGGGGATAGGCGGGCTTCACCACGGTATTACG
>JAEMSB010000288.1 GCA_016463045.1 Niveispirillum sp. | reverse complement strand
CCCCCTATTCAGGGTTCAAGGTGGGGGCGGCCATCCGGTCGGAAAGCGGGCGCATCCATGCCGGCTGCAATGTCGAGAATGCCGCCTATCCGCAGGGTCAATGCGCCGAGGCCACGGCCATCGGCCTGATGGTGGCCGCCGGCGACCGCCGCATTGCCGAGATCGTGGTGGTGGGTGGGGAGGCCGGGTCCGGCCTGATGTGCACGCCCTGCGGCGGCTGCCGTCAGCGCATCCGGGAATTTGCCGGCCCCGACACGCCCATCCATGTCTATGATGCCGGCGGCCATTGCCGCAGCTTCACCCTGGGCGAGTTGCTGCCCTTCAGCTTTGGTCCCGACAATCTGGGGTTCTGATATGTCCGGTACCGAAATGACCCTTGTTGATATTGCCCTTCGTGTCCTGCCATTGCTGGATCTGACCAGCCTGAATGACGCGGATGATGCCGACAGCACCGCCGCCCTGTGTGCCAGGGCGGTGACGCCGGCGGGCACCGTGGCGGCGGTCTGCCTCTGGCCGTCATTCATTCCGCAAGCGAAACAAGCGTTGGCAGGCAGTGGTGTGAAGGTGGCAACGGTGGTCAATTTCCCCGGCGGGTCGCTGCCGGCGGAAAAGGTGGCGGATCAGATCGCCCGCGCCCTGGCCGATGGCGCTGACGAGATCGACGTGGTCATGCCCTATGTCGCCGTGATGGCCGGCATGGGCGGTGATCAGCGGGCACAGGACCATTTGGCAGCCTGCCGCGAGGCCTGTGGGTCTGCGACCATGAAGGTCATCCTGGAGAGCGGTGCGCTGGCCAAGCCGGCCCTGATCGAACGTGCTGCCCAGGTGGCGGTGGCTGCCGGGGCGGATTTTCTGAAAACCTCCACCGGCAAGGTGCCGGCGGGCGCCACGCCGGGGGCGGCCCGCATCATGTTGACCGCCTGTCGCGAGGCCGGGCGGCCTGTGGGCTTCAAGGCATCGGGCGGCATCCGCGATGTCGAGACGGCGGCGCAGTATCTGGCCCTGGCGGATGAGATCTGCGGGCCGGGTTGGGCCTCGCCCGCGACATTCCGCTTCGGCGCATCGGGCCTGCTGGATGCGTTGCTGGGCGTGCTGGGCCATGGGCCGGAAACGAAGGTGACAGTCGGCTACTGATCCACTGTCACCACGCCTTGTTCGACCCGCAGCCATGCCGTCGCCAGGGCCGCCACCTCTTCGCGCTGGTGGGTGACGTAGAGTATGGGCAGGCCGGTGCCGTCGCGTAGGCGCTGCAGGTAGGGCAGCAGCTCGGCTTTGCGGGCGGGGTCCAGGGCTGAAAGAGGCTCATCCAGCAGCAGCAGCGCGGGGTTGGACAGCAGCGCCCGACCGATGGCCACGCGTTGGCGTTCTCCGCCCGACAGGTCGCGGGGGCGGCGGCGCAGCAGGGGGGCGATGTCCAGCAGATCGATGATGGTATCCAGGGTCGGCCCGTCCCGCCCGCGCCCGCCAAACAGCCGACCATAGAGAAGATTGTGGCGGACATTCAGGTGGGGGAACAGACGCGCCTCCTGAAACACCTGCCCGACATGGCGGCGGTGGGGGGGCAGCCAGGTCCGGCTGTCCGTATCCACCAGCACCTTGCCATCCAGGACGATGCGCCCCGCCGAGGGCCGTGAAAGGCCGGCGATCAGGGATAGAAGCGTGGTCTTGCCGGCACCCGACGGGCCGGTGATGGCCGTGACGCCAGGGCCGATGGACAGGTGGGCGGTCAGCGTAAAGGTGCCGATCCGGTGGGTTAGCGACAGGTCAAGCATCGCGCCCCTCCACCCGCCGGCGCACGCGCCGCGCCAGCAATTCGCTGGCCGTTACCGCGATGATAGCGATCAGGGCTGCGACCAGGGTCAGGCGCAGGGCCGCCGCATCGCCGCTCGGCACCTGGGTCAGGCCATAAATGGCGGCGGGCAGGGTCTGGGTCACGCCGGGAATGGCCGCGACGAAGGTGATGGTGGCCCCAAACTCCCCCAGCGCCTTGGCAAAGCACAGGATGGCACCCGACAGGATGCCGGGCAGGGACAGTGGCAGGGTGACGGTCAGGAACACGGCCCAGGGCGGAGCACCCAGCCCTGCCGCCGCATCCTCCAGCCGTGTATCCACCGCGTCCATCGACAGGCGGATGGCGCGGACCAGCAGGGGGAAGGCCATGACCGAACAGGCCAGGACCGCCCCCGTCCAGTTGAAGGCAAACACGATCCCGAATTCGGCCAGAACCTGCCCCACCGGCCCCTTGCGCCCGAACAGCAGCAGCAGCAGATAGCCCGTCACCACCGGCGGCAGGACCAGGGGCAGATGCACCAGCGCATCCAAGAGGATACGCCCCGGAAAGGACCGGCGGGCCAGCAGCCAGGCGACCAGGATGCCCGGCCCCAGGCTGACGGCGGTGGCCCAGCAGGCCACCTTTACCGACAGCCAGATGGCCGTCATTTCCTCCGCCGTGAAGGTTCCCATTATTTGGTCAGCACCGTGAAGCCCTGATTGATGAAGTGACGCCGCCCTTCGTCTGTCTTCAGGAAATCCAGCAGCGGCTGGCTGGCGGCCTGGTCTGCCCCCTTCAGCAGGGCAACAGGATACTCGATCGGGGCGTGGCTGTCGGCGGGGAAGACGCCGACAATGGCCACGCCGGGTTCAACCCGCGCGTCGGTGGCATAGACGATGCCGGCCCCGGCCTCCCCCCGCGCCACGAGCGCCAAGGCGGCGCGGACATTTTCGGCAGGCGCCAGCCTGTCTGAGACCTTCGACCACAGGCCCAGCTTGGTCAGTGCCGCCTTGGCATAGCGGCCCGCCGGCACGGCATTGACATCGCCCACGGCCAGCCGCCGGCCATTCAGCAGGGCAGTGATATCCAGATTGCCATCAATGGTCAGGCGCCTTGCCTGCGACCGCTCCATGACCAGCACCAGCTGATTGCCCAGAAAGGTGAAGCGACTGTCGGCCTGCACCAGCCCGGCCTTGACCAGATAATCCATCCATTCCTGATCGGCGGACATGAAGATATCCGCCGGCGCCCCCGCCTCGATCTGTTTGGCCAGGGCAGAGCTGGCGGCATAGGCGGCGGTGGCGGTGCCCCCCGTTTGATCCCGGTAGGCCACCAACGCCTCGTCCAGCGCCGTCTTCAGGCTGGTTGCGGCATAGACCGTCGTGTCCTTTGCCAGGGACGGCGACGCGAAGGCCAGCGACAGTGCCAGGATAAAGGAGGAAAGGCGGAAACGGGCCATGGTGCACCGGGGCAGTAAACACGGTGCCCTAGATTATCGTTATGTTCATAAAGATACAACGGCGGTTTGTGCCGGTTACAAGACGCCGTAGAGCGACTGCCGCGGATAGCCGCCCCCCACAGGAGCGGGAACAGAGCTTGAGGCCTGTTCCCGCCAATGAGGCCTCAGGACGCGTGTGCGGTTAGACGCCCCATATAGTCGAAATTCTGGCTGTCATTGCGGCTAAAAACATAGAGATGTTCGGGGCCGAGAATATTCTGCTGCCATCCGTTGAAAAACCGCTTCTTGCCAGCAGCATCGGCTGCCACATGGTAGCAATAGGCCACAAGCTCCGAACAGAACAGCTTCGGGTTGTCATTGGTGTTGAGTGCATTCTTGAAATTCTGCGTTGAATCAACCGTGGCGCGTGCAAGGTCGATAAACTTATCTGTATTTAAGGCGCCGCCAAGGGACTTATATAGTATGGTAAGATATAGGCTGGTATGTGCGTATTTAACGCGAACTGGCGTTGATTTCTCAAATGGGTTCATCGTCGCGGCAAGGTGGTCAAATAGCAATCCCTTCGCGGCGTTGCTGGCAAGTTGCCGCACATTGTCGTGCTTACAGCGAATAACATAAAAATCATAGTCGTTATAATTGCAGTCATTGAAGCTGCTATAGGCTCGCAAAGGGGAAATGCCAACACCGTTATCCACGGCCTCGATTACTTTTCCCCCACCCACATAAATCATCGCATGCGTAAGACGTTCAGACGCGACATAGCCCCGCTGCCCATTGATAGCCAGCTGGGCCTTGTAGATGAGGCCTGAGACGGTATCGCTTTCATGCATCTTTTTGAGCAGTATATCGCCCGGCACCAACTTATCCGTCGTAATGGCCTTGGATGCCGGGTTGATAATATCGTCGTTCGGATTGACGATTTTATCGTAGGTCTTCCTTTTCAGCCATTCGGCTGTGTCGGCAACGGGATCGTAAATCGGATCAACGGTGTTTCGCTTTACAAATTTTGCTGCATCCCATGTCTTTTCTCCTACAAAGCTTGCGCCACTTTTCAGGTCCTGCAATGCGCCGGAGAGGCTCAGATCGGCACCTGCGGCTTCACCTTCTTCCCCCTCCATGTCTATGCCGCCGTCACTGTCCTGGATCCCCATGCCCTTGGCGAGAGCGCCGATCAGATTCTCGCCAGCCGGGGTCAGGGCGAACAGGTACGAGTTCCCGGAATCCTCCGCCCGCAAAAAGTCGATATCGGCAAACGCGACGGTGATGGTCTTGTCGGGGCTGCCATCAAAGTAAAGACGGTCACCTTCCTTGATTTCGGTTGCCTCTATTATTTCTCCCGTGTCCTTCTTGACCTGGCCGTTGGTAAGCAGCGATGTCATGGCTGGCTCTCCTTATGTTGCGTGATTTTGCGGGCGGATTGCATTTATACGTGGGTTCAGCCGGGTGGGGCGAAGACCGGGCCGTAGATTTTGCGGTGGTCCGCGATATCCAACGCCGACAGCGGCGTAGTGCCGTCGGCTGTCATGTTTCCGCATGGCTGCCGCATCACCGACCGGTCGTCGGCTTGGGTCACGGTTATGCTGCGCAGGTTGGCGGGAAGGGCATTAACCTTGCCGGCGCAGCTATTCTCGTGCGCGTATCCCAAAATATGCCCCAACTCGTGGCGCATGACGCCAATCGGGTCCAGGGGGCCGGAGAAAAAGCTGGGTGACAACCGCAGGACGCGGTTCTTCATTTCCGAGCGTGGATAAAACGAACGGGCGACATAGTCCGGTTGCTGTTTCTCGCCGGACCGGAGCAGGACGGCAGAAATATACCGTACGCGGAATGTGGCCCGATCCCGATCAAGTGTTCTGGTAAAGGATACGCCGCATGTGGGGCAGGCATTTTCCCAATCCCTGGCCGCCGCCGCCAAGCTGGCCACAACGGTGGCTTCGCGGGCGCAGGGGGTGGCTGGAGCAGGCTGGCGTCCGCACAACTCCTCAGCGTCAATCCAATAGGTCAGCGCCCGCTGGTCCTTGGCCCATATTTCCGCCTGACGCCATTCCCCCTGCGTCGCCGCGCCATCGCGGGCTGACATGGGGACAAGGACCTGGAGCGCGGTTGCCCGTACGGGCATCAGGGCAAGACAGAGGCATAGCGACAGAACTGTGGTGCACAATTTATCGATGCGTACATCCATCTCTACCTACCTGAGCGGCATTAGTGGATAGTTCTGCAAGCGATCTTTAATTGTTATGTAAGCTGTTAAAAACACCTTTAGCTTGAAAATTGGATAGTATCAAGAGCGCAGTTGCCCTGCGTCGTCATCAGGCGACGTTGTGGCGGAAGCGGACAAGGTCATGTTGAGGAACGCGACGGCTTAAGCGGACGCATAGGGTCGCTTCGTGGCACACCGGCATCAGACCATCCGGGGTGTGCCGGTAACCAAAAGGTGCAGGCTGTCACCCGCGCCGGAACGCCAGGGTCAGGTTGTTGGCGGGCATCTGAATGATGTCCGGTCCGGTAAAGCCGTTGGCGGCGGCAAGATCCGTCACCTGCTCCAGATCGCGCACCCCCCAGGCCGGGTTGCGGGCCTTCAGATCGGCATCGAAGGCGGCGTTGCTGTCGGCGGTATGCTGCCCACCCCGTTTATAGGGGCCGTAAAGGCAGAGCGGCGCACCCGGTTGCAGCAGACGGCCCGCACCCGTGAACAGGCCGATGGCGGCGTCCCAGGGTGCGATATGGATCATGTTCACGCACAAGATGGCGTCGGGCCGGATATCGGGCCAGGCATCGGGGCGGGCCGCGTCCAGGGCTAGCGGTGGGCACAGGTTGGGCAGGCCGGATTCCCCCGCCCAGGCGCGAATGCTGGCGCGGGCATCTTCGTCGGGGTCGCTGGGCTGAAACGTCAGGGCTGGCAGGTTTTCGGCCAGGAAAACCGCATGTTCCCCACTGCCGCTGGCGATTTCCAGCAGCAGTCCGGTTTCCGGCAGATGCGGGCGCAGGGCATCCAGCAGCGGTTGCCGGTTGCGCAGCGTGGCGGGGGCGTGGCGTTTTTCATCAATCATCATGGGGCCAAAGG
>JAEMSB010000287.1 GCA_016463045.1 Niveispirillum sp. | reverse complement strand
CCCCGCCGCCGCCTGCTGCCCCCCCACTGGTTCCATGAACAGGATTCCTTCACCACCGAACAGGCCGCCCTTGCCACAGGCCTGCCCTGGCGCTTTGCCGGGCTGGCCGATGAAGGGGGTACGGGCGACGCGGCCTGTGGTGGCTTCCTGTTCCGCCGCCAGACGCCCGATGCTCCACTGCTGACCGACTGGCTTGGCCCCCTGGCCGACCGTCTGTCTCTGCTGTCCGCCGCACTCGACAGTCCGGTGGCCAGCGACAGCGCCGACTTCGCCGCCAACTGGAAAATCCTGGTGGAAAACACCCTGGATGATTTCCACGGCCCCACCGTCCATCCGCAGACCATCCACCCCGCCGTCGATGCCGATTGGCGCCGTCATCTGCACACCGACCGTTTCGGCGCACATAGCCGCTCGCAATGGAAACTGTCGGACCCGACGGCGGCTTGGTGGGACAAGCTGGTCACGCGCGGGCACCTGCGTCGTTTCGCGACACAAGACCTTTACGACCATTGCTTCATCTTCCCCGATCTTTATGTCGCCAGCTTCCATGGCACTATGGTTATCGTCCACCGCGTGGTGCCGCTGGCCGTGGACCGAACCCGCCTGGAATGGCGGACCTTCCTGCCCGCTGCGTCCAATGATGCCAAGGCCGCCAGCTTCCGGCGCGGCCTTGTCTCCATGCTGGCGGCGTCTGCCCGGCAGGTGATCATGGAAGATCGCCCCTTGTGCGAACAGGTGCAACAGGCGCGCATCGCCGCCACCGGCCCCGGCATCCTGGGCTGGCGTGAACAACGTATCGGCGATGTGCATGCGGCGCTGTCCGCCCTGCTGCCGACAAATGGGACCGCCCCATGACCAGCGCCCTGACCTTCCGCCTGCCCACGCCCGACGATGCCGAATTGCTGCTGAACTGGCGGCGGCTGCCCGAAATCGCCGAACAATCCTTCAGCGAGGTCCCCGATGATATCGACCGGCAGCGCGCCTGGATCGACCGCTCCAACGCCCGCACCGACTATATCCACCGCATCATTCAGGTCGATGGCATCGATGTCGGCTATGGCAGCATCACCATCACCCACGCCGATTGGAAGATCGGCACCATCGGCGTCTACATGGGCGACCGGCGGGGCCGCACCGGCATCGGTGCACTCAACTTCGCGCCCATGCTGAACCACTGCTTCCACACGCTGGGCCTGCGCAAGCTGGTCAATCAGGTGTTTTCCAGCAATGAGCGTGTGCTGAAGGGGCAAACCATGCTGGGCTACCGCCATGTCGGTGTCCTGCGCGACCACGCCCTTAAAAATGGCGAACCGCGCGACGTGCATCTGTTCGAAATGCGGGCCGCCGACTGGTCCGCCGTGCGCCATCGCTTTGGCCTGTTTCATGACATGGACGGGCAGGTCGTGGGGGAGGTCTAAATTGCCCCAAAGCCTCCCTTCTGATATGCTCCTTCCCATCAATGCCCGATCTGCGCCCACCCCAAACCAAAGCCATCGGCTTTGGGGATGGGAAAGCCGTAAGCGGTGAAACACCCCCTTGTTTTCTGTTTCAACCCGTTGCACGAACCGCCAGATTTCGGAGAAATCCGCAATCGGAGCCGATAAGATCCAAACTCCGAAACAGCAGATTTTCCCCATTGCGCAACGCCCCCCAAACCTGACCGCAGGCTTTCCCGATGCTGGCCCACGCCGCCGCCCTGACCGCCGCCGAATACCGTGACGCGGATCGATACCGGGCCGAACAGCAATTCCTGTTCGCCAACGCCTGGCAGTTCGTGGGCTTCACGGATGAATTGGCGGAACCCGGTTCCTGGCTGGTGCGGCAGATCGCGGGCCAGTCGGTCCTTATCCAGGATTTCGACGGCGAGGTCCGGGCCCTGCGCAATGTCTGTTCCCACCGCTTCGCACAGTTGCGGGCAGGAGAGGCGGGCACGGCCAGTGGCCCGCTCCGCTGCCCCTATCATGGCTGGACCTATGACCGCGACGGGGTACCCGTCGGCATCCCCGGCAATGCCGATTGTTTCGGCCTGGACAGGGCAGATAAGCAGGCCCTGGCCCTGCCCCGCTATGAACTGGACCGCATCGGCCGTTTCTTGTTCGTGCGGCTGCTCCCCGGTGGACCGTCGCTGCTGGACAGCGTGGGTCCGCATGCCGACCTGCTGCTGGCCCTGTCCGACGGCATGTCCGCCCCCTTCGCTCAGGACGCGCAGCCATGGGAGGCCAACTGGAAGGTGGGGGTGGAGAATGTGCTGGAGGTCTATCACGTCGATGCGGTCCATGCCGAAAGCTTCCGCACCGTGGTGGATGGCTCCTGGCGCGTGGTGCCATCGGGTCTGCATTCCATCGGCTATGCCGGCCTCCGGGCGGAGGCGCAGCGCTGGTGGGAAGGGGCGGGCAAGCGCCTGGGCCTGATCCCCATCGATTCCGTGGCGGGGGTTGAAGGCTATGTCCATCTCCTGCTATTCCCCAATCTCGCCATCGGCATCACGGCGGGACGGATGATGAGCGTGCAGACGCTGGAGCCAACGGGACCGGAAAGCTTCACCCTGCGCTATCGCCTGTGTCTGGCAAAGGCCAGGGACGGGGCCAGCAAGGCGGCCCTGGCCGCCGTCACCACCCATCTGGCAGCCTTGAATGAAAAGCTGCTGTCGGAGGATAGGGCCGTCTGCGCCGCGGTGGGTGCCGGCCTGCGCCATGTCGAAGGGGCAGCCCTGCTGGGCGCGAACGAGGACCGCATCCGTCATTTCCATGCCACGATCCAGACCCTATCTAAGGCGGATTGAACGCCATTCGGACTTTGAGATGACCCATCGTGACGACCCGGCCCTGATGGCCGCCGCCGACCTGCTGCGGATTGAGGCCAAGGCCGTGCTGGCCCAGTTGGACAGCCTGGACGCCGATTTCCTGGCGACCGTCAGCCATATTGCCAGCGGGGCCGGCAATACGCTGGTGGCCGGCGTGGGCAAATCCGGCCTGATCGCGCGGCTGCTCTCATCCAAACTGGCATCCGTGGGGGCGCAGGCCTTCTATTATTCGGCGCTGGACGCCCTGCATGGCGAACTGGGCGCGCTGCGCGAAGGCGACCTGGTCATCCTGCTGTCCAACAGCGGCCAGACCCAGGAACTGATCGACCTGGGCAAGGTGGCGGCCCGGCGCGGGGTGAAGGTGGCGGCCATGGTGTCGCGCGTGCCGTCCGGCCTGTCGCGGATCGCGGACTGGACCCTGCGCTGCCATGTGGAACGGGAAGCGACGGAAACCAAGCTGCCGACCGCCAGCACGACCGCCATGCTGGCCCTGGCCGACGCGCTGGTCGTGGCCGTCGCCAGCCGGCGCGGTTTCACCATCGCCGACTATGGCGACAATCATCCCGGCGGCACGCTGGGCATCGTGCTGGCCGGGAAGGTCCGTGACCTGATGGTGACGGCGCCCGAACAGGTGGCCCTGGTCACGGGCGAACAGCCGATCTTCGAAACGCTGCTGGCCATGACCCGCTTCCCCAACGGTGCCGCCCTGGTGGTGGATGGGGCGGGCCGGCTGACCGGCATCGTGACCGAAGGCGACATCCGCCGTGGCCTTGCCGCCCATGGCAAAACCTTCCTGGAACGGGATACGGGTGCCTGCATGACCTCGCCCGTGCGTCGGACCTGCGGCCCCGATGCCACGGCGCTGGAGGCACTCGAAATCATGGAAACACCGCACCAGATCAATGTCTTGCCGGTGGTGGACGGTGACGGTTCCCCGCTCGGCCTGCTGCGTCTGCACGATATTGCGGGGCTGGAGGTTGAAAAATCGCTGGGTTGACCGGCGGATTTCTGCCTAATGTCGTACAAGGATATGTTGTGGAAACAAGAAGGGCAGTCCGGTGAAGGAGATGCGCACCCTGGGCTTCACGGAACGTGAGGCGATCCAGGCCATCATCGATCTGATGCGCAAGCAACGGCTGGAACTGCCGGTCGGCCAGGTTGTGGGCCTGGAGCTGCATGAGGACCCGGTCGCGGCTGAATTGATCATTGAGGACGATGACGGTAAGCGCACGATGGTACCCCGCAATGCCGCAGAACTGGCGGCGTCTTTGGTCAATTACTGCATCAATCGGAAGATTCGCCTGCCCTCCATGTCGAACAAGTTTGTGGAGGTCATTGCCGGCTCGCTGAACCTCATCATCTATCTGGATAACGTGGACAGTCCGGCGACAAAGAAAATGACGCGGCGGGCCTGACCTCACCGGCCCGCTTCCTCTCTGACCTTCCACGATGCTACCATGGGGCCTTCGCTTTCCCATCCGGCATCAGGCATGACCCGTTTTCCCGACCGATTCCAGCCCGGCCAGCGGCCTTTCCTGATTGCGGAAATGTCGGGCAACCATAATGGCGATATCGACCGTGCCCGCCGCCTGATCGACGCGGCGCGCGATGCCGGTGCCGATGCCGTCAAGATCCAGACCTACACCGCCGACACCATCACCATGGATGTCGACCGTCCGGAATTCCGGCTGGAAGGCGGGTTGTGGGCCGGCAAGACATTGTATGAGCTGTATCAGGAGGCGCACACCCCCTGGGACTGGCACGCGGCCCTGTTCGACCATGCGCGCGACGCCGGCATCGCCCTGTTCAGTAGCCCGTTCGATCCCACCGCCATCGACCTTCTGGAAAGCCTGAATACACCCGCCTACAAGATCGCCAGCTTTGAGCTGATCGACCTGCCACTGATCCGAAAGGCCGCCGCCACGGGCAAGCCGCTGATCATGTCCACGGGCATGGCCTCCCTGGGGGAGATCGCGGAGGCTGTGGCGGCGGCGCGGGAGGCCGGCAACGACAATATCGCCCTTCTCCACTGCGTCTCGGGCTATCCGACGCCGGTGGAGGATTGCGACTTGGCGACTATCCCGCACATGGCGCAGGCCTTTGGCCTGCCCGTCGGCCTGTCGGACCATACGATGGGTGTGGCGGTGCCGGTTGCGGCGGTGGCTTTGGGCGCGGGCATCATCGAAAAGCATTTCACCTTGGCCCGCGCCGATGGCGGCCCGGACTGCGCCTTCTCGCTGGAACCGGCGGAGTTCAAGGCGATGGCAGACGCCTGCCGCGTGGCCCATGCCGCCCTGGGCGACATCTCCTACGCCCTGAAACCATCCGAAGCGGGCGGGCGGACCTTCCGCCGTTCCCTCTATGTCAGCCGCGATGTGCCGGCAGGCACGGTGTTGACCGACGCGGATGTCCGCTCCATCCGTCCCGGCCTGGGTCTGGCGCCCAAGCATCTGCCCGACGTGCTGGGCCGCACCGCCGCCCGCGACCTGACGCGGGGGGAGCCGGTGGATTGGACCATGCTGGGCAAGGCCCCCTGATGGCCCCCCGGATCATTGGCATCATCCAGGCCCGCATGGGCTCCACCCGCCTGCCCGGCAAGGTGATGATGGCGGTGGCCGGCAGAAGCCTGATTGCCCACCAGATCGACCGACTGCATCGCTCCCGCCATCTGACGGGCCTGTGCGTCGCCACCAGCGACTTGGCCCAGGATGATGCGCTGGCCGCCCATGTGAAGGCGCTGGGCGTGCCGGTCTTCCGGGGCAGCGAAGGCGACGTGCTGGATCGTTTCTACCGGGCAGCCCTTGCCCAGCAGGCCGATATCGCCGTGCGCTTCACCGGCGACTGCCCGCTGATCGACCCAGTCCTGGTGGATGACCTGATCACGCTCTACCGCACTGCCGACCCGCCGCCGGCCTATGCCGCCATTGATGTCGCCCGCTACCCGCGCGGGCTGGATGCGGAAATCGTTGGGATGGCGGACCTCCGCGCCGCCTGGGAAGAAGCGGTGGAGCCGTTCGAACGGGAGCATGTGATGCCCTTCCTCTGGCGCCGGCCGGACCGGTTCCGGCTGAACTGGCTGTCCGATCCCACGCTGGAGGCACCCTGGCGTTGGTGCGTCGATACGGAACAGGATCTGATCCTGGTACGGCACTTGCTGGAAACGCTTTTGCCCGTTAAGCCAGCGTTCGGCTGGCGCGACGCGGATGCGACCATGCGCGCCCATCCGCAATGGGCGCTGATCAACCGGGATGTGGTCCAGAAGACCCTTCCCCCGACCTGACGTGAGGAGTGTGTCATGACGCGCGCTGAATTCCTGGCCGCCCTGGAAGAGATGCTGGAAACCGATGCCGGTAGCCTGTCGCCCGACACGGCCCTGGACAGCCTGGACAGCTGGGACAGCCTGGCCGTCATCAGCTTCATCGCCCTGGTCGATGAACATTTCGACCATGTCGTGGCCGGTGAGGATCTGGCCAAGGCCAAGACCATTGGTGATC
>JAEMSB010000286.1:5462-6299 GCA_016463045.1 Niveispirillum sp. | reverse complement strand
CAATGTGATTTGTCATTGAATGATCAATATTATGACCCCTCTGTCAATGCGCAAAGCTTGGAATTTCAGACCACCGGTGGCAGAGCCAGAAAGGCCGGATATAACCGGCACCGTTTCTGCGCTGGAAGCCGAACTTCTACGACCCCAATGTCCGTAGAGCCCTTAATTCAGTGGCAGGTAAAAGCGGGATCGCATACCATTGGACGTGATGCCGCGATGGAGAATTCGATAAAATATCAAATTAATACAATGTGTTGACTAGGGTCGTTCAATCCCCCTGTACCCGTAGGCCATCCAGAGAATCCAGCCCCATACAGAACCATGCAGGTGTGAGCAATTTACCCGATCAACCACTTGCCAAGGCGCACATCGTTGAGTTATCAATAATATCATTGATAAATCAACAAGCGCTCGCGCCGCCGTGTCCCGTGTCTATCCGGCGCAGCGCAGGGGGAGGAAATCCACATGAGGCATTCAACGGCGCACCGGCTGACCGGCGCCAGCATCCTGGCCGTCCTTACCGCCCTGGCCAATCCCGCCGCCGCACAGGACGCCGCCGCCGCGCCGCAGACGCTGGACTCTCTGGAAGAGATCATTGTGACCGGTACGCGCCTGCCCGTGACTGGTTTTGCGGCCCCGACGCCGGTGACTGTGGTGGGCGAGGTGGAGTTGCAGCGCCAGGGCGTCTCCAATGTCGCCGACATGCTGAACACCCTGCCTTCCTTCCGTCCGCAATCCACACCGGCCACCGTCGGCATCTTCTCCAGTAATGCCGGTGCTAATCTGGCCGACCTGCGCGGTCTGGGCGCGCAGCGCACGCTGGTCCTGGTCAATGGT
>JAEMSB010000286.1:0-5452 GCA_016463045.1 Niveispirillum sp. | reverse complement strand
CCATCGCCGGCAGCGGTAATTCCCCGTCGGGTTCCGTCGACCTGAACCTGATCCCGACCGTCCTGATCGAACGCAGCGAAGTGGTCACCGGCGGTGCCTCTGCGGCCTATGGCTCTGACGCGGTGGCCGGTGTCGTCAACGTCATCCTGAATACCAGCCTGCAAGGCGTGCGCGGCAGCGTGCAGTATGGTCTGTCGCAGGAAGATGACAATCGTGAAGTCTATGCCACCCTGGCTGGCGGCACCGACTTTGCCGATGGTCGCGGCCATGTCGTGATCGGCGGCGAATATTCCAACAACAAGGGCATGGGTGACTGTTACAGCCGGTCCTGGTGTGCCGAAAGCTACAATACCATTTCCAACCCGACGCCGCAGACCAACGGTTTGGCGCGTCAGATCCTGCTGCCCAATGCCCGCACGGCAACCGCATCCTTCAACGGCCTGATCACCACGGGTGCGCTGCGCGGGATCGAGTTTCGGCCCGATGGCACCTATTTCAACCATGATTACGGCACCTACTATGCTACCGGCCCCGCCTTCTCCAATGGCGGCCTGTTCCAGTCGGGTGGCAGCGCCGATCCGGTCAATGGCTTCTACAACAACTTCCCGCTGGTGGCGCCGGTTGAGCGCTATTCCGGCATGATGCATGCCAAGTATCAGGCCACGGACAGTGTCGAACTGTTCATGGAAGCTTCCTATGGCCGCGCCAACGCGGAAACCATCGGCGCGTCGGCCCGCAATACCGGCAATATCACCATCCAGCGTGACAATGCCTATCTGCCGGCGGCCCTGCGCGCGCAACTGGTGACGGCCAACCAGACCAGCTTCTCCTTCGGCCGCGTCTCCAACGATATCGGTCCGCCGGTGGCGGAGGTGGAGCGCGAGACCTATCGCCTCGTCTCCGGCGCCCGTGGCGATTTCAGCGATGGGTGGCAGTGGGATGCCTATTATCAGTATGGCCGCACGAATTACGAACAGGAAACCCGCAACACCCAGATCACCGACAATTTCGCCCGCGCGGTGGATGCGGTTGACCAGGGCCTGTTCCAGAATGGTGTCGCCAACGGCAATATCGTCTGCCGGTCGACCCTGACCACGCCGACCAACCCGCTGGTGGCGGGGTGCAAGCCGCTGAATCTGTTCGGTGAGAACCGCTTCTCGCCCGAGGCCGTCGCTTATGCCTATGGCACGGCCTGGCAGAAGACGCACCTGATCCAGCAGGTGGCGTCGGCCAACATCTCCGGCACGGTCGCGGAACTGCCCGCCGGCCCGGTCTCCTTCGCGACGGGCGCGGAATACCGTGTGGAAAGCGTGGCTGGCAGCGCCGACCAGATTTCATCGGCTCTGCGCTTCATCACCAGCTCCGGCCAGGCCATCTCCGGCCCGAATATCAAGGTCAAGGAAGGCTACGCCGAACTGGGCGTGCCGTTGCTGAAATCGGTGCCGTTCGCCGAAAGCCTGTCGGTCAATGGCGGCGTCCGCCTGACCGACTATTCGACCAGCGGTTCGGTCTGGAGCTGGAAGGCCGGGCTGTCCTGGGAACCCACGGATTTCCTGCGGGTGCGCGGCACCCGGTCGCGTGACATCCGGGCGCCCAACTTCTTTGAACTGAACGCCCCGGCCAGCACCAGCTTCCAGTTCCTGACCGACCCGCGCACCGGCGGCAGCGCCCTTACCTCCGTCGTGTTGAGCGGCAATACCAAGCTGCGCCCGGAAATCGCCAAGACCTGGACGGGCGGTGCTGTCGTCACCCCCATCGACGATCTGCAATTCTCCGCCGATTATTTCGACATTAGCCTGGATGGTGCCATCACCACCCTGGGCGGGCAGATCATCATCAATCGCTGCAATGCCGGCGCGACCGATCTTTGCGCCCTGATCACCCGCAATGCGGCGGGCACCATCACCAGCGTCAACAACGCCAACCTGAACCTGAATACGCTGAAGACCCGCGGCGTGGATATCGAGGCCCGTTACAAGATCGCGCTGGGCGAAGGCGACCTGACCCTGCGCGCGCTCGGCACCTATCTGTTCGATCTGATCACCATTGATGCCACCGGCGCCTCGGTCAACCGGGCGGGGATGAACGGTTCGCCGACGTCACAGCCGTCGGGCCTGCCGACCTTCACCGGCACGCTGAGCGCCACCTACAGTCAGGGTGATTTCAGCGGCACGCTGACATCCCGCTATGTCTCCCGCGGCGTCTATAACGCCACGCTGATCGACCCGCACCAGTCCGGCTACACCGCGACGGCGGCCAACAGCATCAGCGACAATTATGTCGGCGATTACTGGCTGTTCAACCTGAATGCCCAGTATGACCTTACCTTCAACGACACTAAGGTGCAGCTGTTCGGCATCGTGAACAATCTGTTCGACCGCGATCCGCCGAACGACCTGCCGTCCAGCTTTGGTGTCACCAACCCAGTCCTCTATGACAGCATCGGGCGTACCTTCAAGGCCGGCTTCCGCTTCTCCTTCTGATCCAGCCAGGGGAGGTCACACGATCTCCCCTCACCAACGGTTAAGAAAGTGGAGCCGATATGACCTCTGCGTTACAGAAGGCGACCGATGATCCTCTGTTCGGACGCGGCTATCGTGCCACCCTGCTGGTGCTGATCCTGCTGGTATCGGCCTTTGCTTATGTCGACCGGGTCATCGTTCAGACATTGGCGGAACCGATCAAGAAGGATCTGGGGCTGACCGATTTCCAGTTCGGGTTGCTGGGCGGTCTGGCCTTCGCCATTCTTTACTCCACGCTGGGCCTGCCGATTGCGCGGCTGGCCGAACGGCGCGACCGCGTCACGATCATTTCGATCTCCGTCGCCGTCTTTTCGCTGATGAGCCTGCTGTGCGGCATGGCGACCAATATCTGGACGTTGTTCCTGTGCCGCATCGGCGTCGGCATCGGGGAGGCAGGGGTGCAGGCACCCAGCACCTCGCTGATCGGCGATCATTTTCCGCCACACCGCAGGGGTTTCGCCCTGACCGTGATGCGGCTGGGTGCCCCGGTGGGGGCCTTGCTGGGCTCCGTCGTGGCGGCCTGGCTGGCGCGGGATTATGGCTGGCGCGTGGCCCTGATGCTGGTCTGCGCACCAGGCATCGTGGTGGCAATACTGTTCCGTCTGCTGCTGCGCGACCCGCCGCGTGGGCATAGTGACCGGCTGGTCGGGGGCAATGTCGCCGCACCCGCCGCCAGCCCGCCCCGGACGCGTGAAGTGTTTGCGCAGATGTTCCGCCGCCCGGCCTTCCGCCATATGCTGGCGGGTCTGGCGCTGGCCAGCATGGCGCTGTTTGCGGGCGGGGCCTTTACCGCACCCTTCTTCATGCGCGTTCATGAATTGCCGCTGACCACCACCGCCTTCTATGTCGCGATCATCAGTACCACAGCATCGACGGCGGGCATGAGCCTGGGTGGCTTCGGCATCGATTTCATCGCCCGGCGCGGCAAGCGCTGGTACGCGCTGCTGCCCTGTCTGGGCATCGCCATCAGCGTGCCGCTGTATCTGGCCGGCTATGGGCTGGACAATCATGTCGCGGCGGTCACCCTGATCACCATCGCTGGCGTGTTCCTGTTCTTCCATTCGGTACCCACGCTGGTTGCCTTTCAGAACATGGTGGCGCCGCAGCAGCGGACCACGGCGGCCTTCGTCTACTTCTTCGTCTCCACCATGGTGGGCGTGGGTTTCGGTCCGCCCTTGCTGGGCCTGCTCAGCGATCTGTTTGCAGGCGCGTCGGGCATTGCCGACCCAGCCGCCGCCTCGGCCATCGGGGTGCGCAGCGCGCTTCTGGCCAGTATCGGCCTCTATGCCTGGGCTGCCCTGCATTACGGGCTGGCCGCCCGCGCCATCGCGGCGGAGGATCGCCCATGACCATCCGTCCTGACATTTTGCATGCAAGGGGCACATCATGAAGTTTCCCAACACCCCCAACTTCACCGGCTTCTTCGCCCCGTCGGGTGTGGAGGCGGAGGTCGGCCATTTGCCCGTGCTGGATGGCGCCGTTCCCGCCGACCTGAATGGCAGCTTCTACCGCGTGGCGCCGGACCCGCAATTCCCGCCGCTGGCCGGCGACGATATCTGGTTCAACGGCGATGGCATGGTGACGCGGTTCCGCTTCAAGGACGGCAATGTCGCCCTGCAGCAGCGCTGGGTCCGTACCGACAAGTTCACGCGGGAACGCGAGGCGGGCCGCGCCCTGTTCGGCGCCTACCGTAACCCCCTGACCGATGATGACAGCGTGCAGGGAGAGGTGCGCGGCACCGCCAACACCAATGTTGTCGTCCATGCCGGCAAGCTATTCGCCCTGAAGGAGGACAGCCCGCCCGTGGTCATGCACCCGGAAACGCTGGAGACATTGGACCCGACCTATGATTTTGGCGGGGCCATGACCTCGCAGACCTTCTCCGCCCATCCCAAGATCGACCCGCGCACGGGCGAGATGCTGAGCTTCGGCTACGCCGCCAAGGGTCTGTGTACCCGCGACATGGTCTATTATACGATCAGCGCGGAGGGGCAGATCACGAACGAGGTTTGGTTCGAGATTCCCTATTACTGCATGATGCATGATTTCGGGTTCACCGAGAATTATGTCGTTTTCCATGTGGTGCCCATTGTCGGGTCCTGGGAACGGCTGAAGGCCGGCCTGCCGCATTTTGGCTTTGATCGCGGGCGGCCCGTGCATCTGGGCGTGCTGCCGCGCAATGGCAAGGCGGCGGATATCCGCTGGTTCTCCGCCCCCACCTGCTTTGCCAGTCACGTCATGAATGCGCATGAGGATGGCAGCAAGGTGCATTTCGATGTGCCGATGGCGAAGGGCAACATGTTCCCCTTCTTCCCCGACACCGAAGGGGCGCCGTTCCAGCCGCATGAAGCCGCCGCGACCATGACGCGCTGGACCGTCGACATGAGCGCCAACAGCGACGACATCCACATGGCGCCGCTGGCCAATCTGGTCGGCGAGTTTCCCCGCATCGATGACCGTTTCGCCGGTCAGAAGAACCGGTATGGCTGGCAGCTTGTCCAGGACATGACCAAGCCCGTGGACCTGCCGGGCGGGCGCAGCGCGTCGGGCCTGATGATGAACACGCTGGGTCGCATCGACCTGGAAACGGGAGAGACCGATACCTGGTGGATCGGTTCCACCTCCTCCTTCCAGGAACCGGCCTTCATTCCGCGCTCCGGCTCCAGTGCGGAGGGCGACGGCTATATCGTGGTGATCGAGAACCGGCTGGTGGAGCACGCCTCCCGGCTGCTGCTGTTCAATGCCCTTAATCTGGCAGCCGGTCCCATTGCGACCATCGGCCTGCCTTTCCGCATCCGTCAGGGACTGCATGGCAACTGGGTACCGGCCCAGGCCACCGCCGCCTGATCTCCCCCTTTGCGCGACCGAAAGGATCAATTTTGGTTGACCAGACTTCCGCCGACTATCCCACACTCGGCATGTGTATCGAC
>JAEMSB010000815.1 GCA_016463045.1 Niveispirillum sp. | reverse complement strand
GACAATGGCGGGGCCGCTGCCCGTGCTGACGGCCCGGCTGCTGCCCGATCCGGCGGCGCTGGAGCCATTGCGGGGCCGGCCCCTGCTGGCCTTTGCCGGGATCGGGCGGCCTGCGAAATTCTTCGCGACCCTGCGCGATGCCGGCCTATCGTTGGTGGCGGAAAGGGCGTTTCCCGACCATCACCCGTTCCGTGCGGCGGACCTGTCCGCCCTGCTGGTGCAGGCGCAGGCGCTGGGCGCCACGCTGGTGACGACGGAAAAGGATGCGATGCGTCTATCGCCCATCTGGCGACCGCGTGTGGCGGTGCTGCCCGTCCGTCTGTGCTGGGATGATCCCGTTGCGGTGGAGGGGCTGCTGGATCGGTTGATGGAGACGCGCCATGGCTGACCACAGCCGCCTGCGCCGCCGGTTCGACCGGGTTGTCGGCTACCGTCTGCAAGCCGCTTTCGTCTGGCTGTTCATCGCGACCATGCGGTTGCTGTCGCCCGAACAGGCATCGGACCTGGGCGGCAGCCTGCTGCGCCGGATCGGCCCGCGCCTGTCGCGGTCGCGGCGCATGCGGCGCGATATCGCCCGCGCGCTGCCGGGGCTGGAACCGGCGCGCATCGATGCCATTATCACCCAGGCCTGGGACAATCTGGGCCGCACCTTTGCCGAATATGTGCATCTGGACCGTATCGCGGCGGATTTCGACCGGCATGTGCAGGTGACGGGGCTGGAGCACCTGCAGGCGCTGGCGGGCGATGACCGGCCCGGTATCGTCTTCACCGGCCATTTCGCCAATTGGGAACTCTGCGCCATGGTGTCGGCGCGGGTGGGGCTGCACCTGACCTATGTGTTCCGCAAGCCGAACAATCCGTTCGTGGCCGAGATGCTGGCCCGCGCCCGCGCCCCCCTGGGTGGCACCATGGTGCCCAAGGGGCGGGAGGCGGCGCGCGGCCTGATGGCGGCCATCCGGGCCAGCGGGCATGTCGGCCTGCTGGTCGATCAGAAACTGAATGAGGGGCCGCTGGTGCCGTTCCTGGGGCGGGATGCGCGGACGGGAACGGTCCTGGCCGATCTCGCCCTACGCTATGACGCGCCCGCCGTGCCCATCCGTGTGGTGCGCACCGGGGCGGCGCGGTTCCACGTCACCATCCTGCCGCCGCTGGATTTTGCCCGGACCGGGGATGTGAAGGCCGACACGCTGTCGGCCATGAAACAGGTCAATGCGCTGCTGGAAGACTGGGTGCGCGACGATCCCGGCCAATGGATGTGGCAGCATCGGCGCTGGCCGGAGTGACCCTCACTCATACACCGCGTAATATTTCTTCGCCGGCTCCAGAATGTCCCACACACCGGTGAAGCCCGCCGGCATGACAAAGGCGTCGCCCGCCTGAAAGCGCCGTTCGGTGCCGTCATCGCCCCGCACCACGACCACGCCTTCCAAAAGCTGGCAGAACTCATTCTCGGTGAAGACCACGCGCCAGGAACCCACGGCCCCTGTCCAGATGCCGCAATTGAAGCGGCCATCGGCGCTGCTGAACCGGTTGCTGACGGACTGCACCGGGTCACCGGTCAGGATGCGGTCGGCGGCGGGGCGGTAGGTTTCAGCCTCCGGGCCGGGGTCGTTCAGCACTGTGACGGCGGGGAACTGGCTTGTCATCATCACTCTCCTATCGCCTGTCCTTGAAGAAATCGCGCAGCAGGTTGGCCGCCCGCGCCTC
>JAEMSB010000285.1 GCA_016463045.1 Niveispirillum sp. | reverse complement strand
CGTCCAAGCCGGATGTGCCGGTAACGGTGGAGCCGGTGCGCGCGGCGCAGCCTGCCCCCGCCATCCGTATCGGCGGCCCAGCCAAGGCGGCGATGCAGCCGGCACCGGAAGCCTATGGCAAATCGGCGGCGTGGTCGGTCCGGGTGCCGGCGGATGCGTTGGCCGGTGTGGCCGATGCCTGGCTGGAACTGGATTATCAGGGCGATGTGGGCCGGCTGTTCAGCGGCGTGCGCATGATCGATGATCACTACTTCAATGGTCCCGTCTGGCGCATCGGATTGAAGCGTTTCGCGGCGGAGATCGCGCAGCCATTGACCCTGACAATCATGCCACTGCGCGCCGATGCACCCATCTATATCCAGCAGGAATGGAAACCGGTGCAGAAGCCGGATGGGCAGGTGGCGGTGCTGAGATCCGCCCGTATCGTGCCGGAATATGCGCTGTCGGTGGCTGTCCCCTGATCGTGCCCCCTGACTTCACGGCTGGCTTTCGTGCTAAAGCAACGGCCGTGAACCGGGATGGGGTCCTGTCGATGACGGAACGGCGTTTCTATCACCTGACGCGCAAGACGCTGGAACAGACCCTGCCGGGCCTGCTGGAAAAGTCGCTGGAACGCGGCTGGCGCGTGCTGGTGATGGTGGGCAGCCCCGAACGGGCAGAAGCCATGAACCAGCATCTCTGGACCTACCGGCCCGATGGCTTTCTGCCCCATGGCACCGCCAAGGATGGGCACGCCGCGTTACAGCCGGTGCTGATCCATGCCCTGGCCGATGGGGCATTGGAAACGCCACCCAATGGCGCCACGGTTCTGTTCCTGACCGACGGTGTGGATCAACCGGGAATGCCGGGCGTCACCCTGATCTGCGATCTGTTCGATGGCAATGATCCCGATTCAGTCGCATCGGCCCGCGACCGCTGGCGCACGGCAAAGGCGGCAGGCGATGAACTGACCTACTGGCAGCAGAATGACCGTGGTGGCTGGGAAAAGAAGGCCTGACGATATTTTCCTTCCGGAAATGAAAAGGGCCGGGCATCCCGACGATGCCCGGCCCTTTCCGACCGCCTAAACGGTCAAGGTATCAAGGATTACTTGTTACCTTCCGGCGGGGTGGCCGGGGCAGTGCCCTCGGCCGGAGCCGGGGTGCCTTCAGCCGGAGCAGCGGCCGGCGCTTCCGCAGGCGCCGGGGCGGGTTCGGCGGCGGGGGCCGGTGCCGGCTGCTCAGCGGCCGGAGCCGGGGCCGGAGCCGGGGCGGCAGCCTCTTCCTTCTTGCCGCAAGCGGCCAGACCGACAACCATCAGGCCGGCAAAAACCATGGGAAGCACGCGCATTTGTTCGCTCCTTCGCTTATATGTGACCGGTTGGCGAGGGCCCATCCCCCCGTTACCGGGTACGCTTCAACGCTCCAACCTTGAAGCCTTGAGTGCATTATGACAACAGGGTCGATGGCTTTACGGGGAAGTTTTTGCGTATTTTCCCGGCAAATCACCCTCACTCCTGCCGTCTTCATGCTCAGGTTCCCCCGGAAATACGGCAATCAGATGCCATTCACAGGGTTATTCGGAGACTTAAGGGTCGCTTAGTCCTCGTTCAAGCGCGGGCGCGCCTGTTCCAGCGCTGTTTTTAGCTGCTGGGCCGAGTAGGGTTTCTGAACGAAACCCAGAGGCCGGGTTTTGGCCACACGTTCCATCGTATGCTCGTCGGCATAGGCGGACAGGAAGATGCAGCGAACCCGCAATTCCTGCCAAAGCCGCTGTGCCACCTGCACGCCGTCATTGGCCCCTCGCAGACGGATATCCATCAGGGCTAGCTGCGGACGCTCCGCCTGTGCCACGGCCAACGCCTCCATCTCTGACGCCGCAATGCCGACCACTTCGTGGCCAAGCTCATTCAGCGTCAATTGCACCCCCATGGCGACAAGAGCGTCGTCCTCGACGATCATGACCTTCAGGGGCGGATTGGCGGCGGGGGACACGGTCACCACGATTCCTTCAAACGGGGGGAGGCTCGCCGCGTCGGCCCGATCAAGGGTCGCATGACGGCATCAATGTCTTCTGGATAGGGCAACAGCCGAATACGCGCAATTCAGCCAGTAGGCACGGGCACTTATACCAAAAGTTTGCCGAAGGCCAAAAGCGATAGTGCCAGAATCGAAACACCCCCGGCATTTGGCTGGCCGGGGGTGTTCAGGGATTAAGATTATTGCCCAGGGATCGGGGCGTACTTGCCGGCCGTCCAGCGATAGACGACATAGTCGGTGACCTTGCGATCGCCCTTGGCATCAAACGACAGCGGACCGATCACGGTGGAATAGACGCCATCGCGGATGCTGGTCGCGACCTTATCGGCATCCGCCGACTTGGCCTTGGCGGCAGCACCGGCCCAGACCTGCACGGCGGCATAGGTGTAGAGCGTATAAGCCTCGGGTTCGAAGCCACCGGCGCGGAAGCGCTTCACGACATCGGCGGCTTCCGGCTTGTCGCGATATTCATTGCCGAATGTGACCAGTGCCCCCTCGGCGGATGCGCCGGCAATGTTCCAGAATTCCTGGTTCACGGTGCCGTCGCCCGACATGAATACGGCCTTCAGCCCCGCATCGGCCATCTGACGGACCAGCAGGCCCGCTTCGGTATGCAGGCCGCCGAAATAGACGACATTGACGCCGGCATCCTTCATCTTGGTGACCAGGGCCGACATGTCGCGGTCGCCGACATTCACGGCGTCGAACATGACTTCCTTCTTTCCACCCTTGTTCAGGGCGCTGCGGGTGGCTTCTGCCAGACCGCGGCCATAGGTGGTTTGATCATGGATGACGGCGACCTTGCCATCCTTGTGGTTTTTCAGCAGCCAGGCGGCGGCCACATCACCCTGCTGGTCATCGCGTCCGCAGGTACGGAACACGGTGGTAAAGCCCTGTTCGGTCAGTTGCGGGTTGGTGGAAGCCGGGCTGATCATCACGATCCCTTCATCTGCAAACACCTTGGAAGAGGGAATCGAAACGGCGGAGTTGAAGTTGCCGAAGGCAGCGACGCCGCCCTGCGTGGCCAGCTTGTTGGCGATGGCCACACCCTGGCTAGGGTTGGATGCATCGTCCAGATTGACCAGAACCAGCTTTTCACCCAGCAGGCCACCCTTGGCATTAATATCGGCCACCGCCATTTCGGCGCCACGGCGCATCTGTTCACCGAAAACCGCGTTGGGGCCGGTCAACGGCGCCACCAGCCCCACCACCGTGTCGGCAAAGGCCGGCAGCGCGGTCAGCATGGTCGCAGCCGCCAGGGCAGCGGCGAAGCTCTTCTTCAAGTTCATTGTCGCCAATCTCCTGCGAGGGCGTTGTCCGTGACGGAGAAGCTATCACGCGGACCCCGCCCGTCAAATCCGTACATCAATGAACCGATGACGATTGGTGCTTGAAGCGCCGGCTGCGATTTGCTATCCACCCCGCACCGCTGATGGCGACAAGCCTGATGTGGTCTTCCGGCATGTGTTTGCGGCCGTGGCGGAATTGGTAGACGCGCAGCGTTGAGGTCGCTGTGGGGCAACCCGTGAAAGTTCGAGTCTTTTCGGCCGCACCATGACCCAGTTGCGAAAGCCCCGGAACAGCGATGTTCCGGGGCTTCGTGTTTTAAGGTCTGAGGCCAGGTTTTGAACCGTTCCCCCGAAACCTTAAGCAGGGGGCCGACGACTGCCGGCTCCCCCCGCCCGTGTTGTGGGGTACGCCCAAGGGCATTTGTCGCTAGGCTGCGGGTACCACCGCTGCCACGCCCCTTTGCAGAATGGCCTGTGTCAGGCTGTTGCTGCCATACAGGTCACAGAACACATCGAACCCTTCCGGGAATTCGGCTGATGCCAGCGCGATGCCGGATGGTGTGGCAAAAAAGATCTGCGTGGGAATGGGGTTGCGGCTGACAGCGGCCGACAAACCTTCCACCATTTTGTGGGCCAGCACATCGTGGAAACCATAGATCGTGCGCTGGTGACCGAAGGGTCGCAGGCTGTCAAAATCCTTCTGCACTGCTTCATTAGTGTGCAGCCCATCGACAAAGGCGAAATCGATGGACCCGCCCAACTCGCGTTTAATGATCTCGGCGTTGTTGTCTGGCGAACTGCCCTGCACCACTTTCACATTCAGCCCTTCGGCCTTTGCGATGTTATTGGTCGCCTCAATCCATTTTTCGGTGAACGGCTCCATGCCGATCTCGATGGCGACTACCTTGGCCTGCGGATTCATCAAGGCCAGGGCCAGGGTGCTGAACCCGAAACTGTTGCCGATGATAAAGATGTTCTTAAAATCGGCCAGACTGCTCAGCGACTCCAGGAATGCGATTTCCCGCATCGCAATGCCCAGATGGTAGGTCTGGTTCATATGGTCAACATAAAGCCGCGTGAAGACGAATTTGTCCGTCTTCATATATTCAGGCTCCAGCTCGGAGGAGAGCATGAATCCGTTTTTTTTGTATATTTCAAAGAGCCGCAACGCTACCGATTTTGACTTGGCCATGATGTCGTTCCTTATTTCCAGAAGCCAAGGTCGACGCCGGGCCCCTTGCCACGATTTAGATATCCCAGAACCTCGCTGGTCGACACGATGGTCTCCGGTCGGTCCAGGATGACCTTGTTTTGGTACCGATCCAGGAAGGCGATGAATTTCTCCATCTCGAAAGCCGGCTTGTCGATATTCTCGATCTCGATCACCCCACCGATCACCTGCTCCCAGACCTCATCCGGCAGCAGCGTAATGATCTTTTCATCATACCCCTGCGTATCGGATTTATAGAAGATCGGCAGGCACGGTTCCAACCAGCGGCGCGCCTCTACGGCGGCATTGATCACCCGGACCTCCGTCGCACCCTTGTTTCGCGCCCCGGCCAGATCGTCGGACACCAGGCTGTTATTGCCGCAATTCTGCAGGTCCAGGAACAGCCGGAAGACGCCATCTGTCTCGGCCAGCCCCACCATTTCTGGTACGACCATGTCAAAGCAGGCCAGATTGTGTAGCAGGCAGGCGAAATTCGCCGGCTCTGGTTCATAAGCAAAGGAGCGCCTGACATTGCCGCACCAGCCCAGAACTTGGCGGGTAAACAGGCCCATATTGGCACCGACATCAACCAAAACGGCAGCCGGCACTGTGTCCAGTACCTTCTTGGCGAACAGCAATTCTTCGATCTGCCAATGATGATTGGCCAGCGACACTGGGGTGATGGCGGAATCACAGCGGGTACGGATGGTAGCCGTGTCGGGGGAGGCGCTGGTCTGCGCATAAAGCCCGCGCCCCGGCTTCGGCTGGAATTCGATATTCAGAACGCCAAGCTGGGTGCGCATGAAGTCGATATAATAACGAAAATTACTCCAGAAGGTCGCCGGATCATGATTGCCATCGGGCAGGGACATCACATCGCTTCCTTTGCGCGGGGGCCAGTGCGGCCAAAGTGCAGATATTCTAAAGAAATTCTCGGCGGCGTCCATCGCGGCGGCGCATGACATGAAGGGCGTGGTTAAGGGAACAGCCGCCCGACTGTCGTCATCGGGGCTGATCCCTGCGGATCGCATCCCCCAATGGCTGGACAGCGGCGGTGGTAGGGGACTAACTAGGACCAATAAAAATCCGTTCAGGTTTGTTGGGAGCTCACCCTGAAATGACCGATTCCTTCCGCGATGCGGCGCTGGATTACCATCGCCTTCCCGTTCCCGGCAAAATTGCCGTGACGCCGACCAAGCCGCTGGCGACGCAGCGCGATCTCGCCCTGGCCTATTCGCCGGGCGTTGCGCATGCCTGTGAAGCCATCGTGGAGGACGAGGCGAATGCCGCCAAGTACACCAGCCGTGGCAATCTGGTGGCGGTCATCACGAACGGCACCGCCGTTCTTGGCCTGGGCGATATCGGTCCGCTGGCGTCCAAACCGGTGATGGAGGGCAAGGGCGTCCTGTTCAAGAAGTTCGCCGGCATTGATGTCTTCGATATCGAGATCAGCGAGAAGGACCCCGACAAGCTGGTTGATGTCATCGCGGCGCTGGAGCCGACCTTTGGCGGCATCAATCTGGAGGATATCAAGGCACCCGAATGCTTCTATGTCGAGAAGCAGTTGCGCGAGCGCATGAAGATCCCCGTCTTCCATGACGATCAGCACGGCACGGCCATCATCGTGGCCGCCGCCATCACCAATGCGCTGAAACTGACGGGCCGCGACTTTGCTTCGGTGAAGCTGGTCTGCTCCGGTGCCGGTGCGGCGGCGCTGGCCTGTCTGGATCTGCTGGTCGATATGGGCCTGCCGGTTGAGAACGTCTGGGTGAACGACATCAAGGGCGTGGTTTATCAGG
>JAEMSB010000814.1 GCA_016463045.1 Niveispirillum sp. | reverse complement strand
GGCAGTGGCTGTGGCCGTGGCTCTGGCCCCGCCTGCCGCCCCCGCCATCCCGGCCAAGGGGGGGACCAAGTAATGGATGTGATGAAGATGATCCGCCGCACGGGCCTGCTGCTGCTTGCGGCCTTCGCCCTGGCCTTCACCAGCCTGCCCGCCGCCGCCGTCGATATCGAAAAGGTGGTCAGCCCCGGCGGGATCGAGGCCTGGCTGGTGCGTGACACCAAGAACCCCATCATCGCCATGCAGTTCGCCTTTGCCGGCGGCACCGAACGCGATCCCGATGGCAAGCTGGGCCTTGCCATCATGGTGGCCAGCACCATGGATGAAGGGGCCGGCGATCTGGACAGTCAGGCGTTCCAGGGCAAGCTGGATGAGAACTCCATCCAGCTATCCTTCAGCGCCGGGCGCGATGGTTTCGTGGGGCAACTGACCACCCTGCGCGAAACCAAGGATACAGCCTTCGACCTGATGCGTCTGGCCCTGACCAAGCCGCGCTTTGACACCGAAGCGGTGGAGCGTATCCGTGGGCAGTTGCAGACCAGCCTGCGCCGCTCACAGGCCGATCCCAATTACTGGGCCCAGATGGCGTTCGGGGAGACGGTTTTCCCCGGCCATGCCTATGGACGGCCGCAGCGTGGCACGCCCCAGACCCTGGCCGCCATCACCCGCGACGATCTGGTGAATTTCGCCCGCACGCGTCTGGCCCGCGAAGGGCTGAAGGTTGCCGTGTCGGGCGATATCACGGGTGCGGAACTGGCCCCGCTGCTGGACAGCCTGTTCGGTGCCCTGCCGGCCAAGGCCGACCTGACGCCGGTGGCCGATATCAGCGCGGCGGCACCGGGCAAGACCATCCTGGTCCCCCGCCCCATCCCGCAGACGGTAATGATCCTGGCCCATGCCGGCATGGACCGGTCGGACCCGGACTGGTACGCGGCCACCATCCTGAACTATTCGCTGGGCGGCGGCGGCTTCTCCTCCCGCCTGATGGACGAGGTGCGGGAAAAGCGCGGCCTCACCTATGGCATCGGTTCCAGCTTGCAAAGCTTTGACCACGCCAATCTGGTCACGGTCAGCGGCTCCACCGTCAATGACAAGGCGGCAGAGGCAATCAGCGTCACCAAGCAGATTTGGGGCGATGTCGCCAAGAACGGCATTACCGAGGCCGAACTGCGCGACGCCCAGACCTATCTGACCGGCTCCTTCCCCCTGCAATTCACCAACAATGGCGCTATTGCCGGCCTGTTGTTGCAGGTGCAGCGGGATAATCTGGGTATCGATTACCTGAACAAGCGCAACGACCTGCTGAACGCCGTTACACTCGCCGACGTTCGCCGGGTAGCCGCACGCCTGCTGGACCCGGCGAAGCTGACCACCATCCTGGTGGGACAGCCGACGAGCATTACACCGGATGGGACGCTGTATAAGCCGTGATCCGGCGATGTCGTTGAAGCGGAAGGGGCGGCCAGTTGGCCGCCCCTTTTGTATTACCGCCAGATATTCGTCTGCCCACCGGCACAGCGATATTGCCAGGGCTCGCCTTCCCACCAGATCGTGCCCTCGATGCTGTTGCCCGAGAACTCGCTGCGGCCGCGATAGCCGTAACGCTGGATGAAGGCCCGCTCCACCTCGCTCTGACAGCTATTCTGCGGCTTCTTGGAGATGGAACCACCGCCGTATCCACCGCCACCACCATTCCAGATGATGTCGTCATCATG